>JAXKGH010000204.1:0-31938 GCA_036550475.1 Collinsella sp.
ATGGTGGAGACGAGGGGGATCGAACCCCTGACCTCTTGACTGCCAGTCAAGCGCTCTCCCAGCTGAGCTACGCCCCCGTGACGAGGTAGTACTATAGGGGAATGTTTACGGGGATGCAAGGGGGAATTTTGGATTGATTTTCCGCCTTACGGGTTTTCCTGGGACGGGGCAAAAATAATCACTCTACGAGCGATTATTTTTATCCGCCGTCCCGATAAAACCCTGATGCAGCAAATAACCGATTGCGACGCCTTGATGGACTTGGATCGTGGCTGTTGACCTGACGACGTTGCTGATGCCCGTGTCGGCTAGCAGGCCCAGCGGGGCGTGATCTAGTTCCCACTCCAAGCCATGTTCACTTACCACCGTCCCAGGGGCAATGGCGATGATGGAGAAGGTTTTGCCCTCGGCGCCCTCGATGGTCCAGGTCTCGTTCTGGCGCAGGATTCTGGCCGTCACTTCGTCTTCATCGATCCAGACGGGGGCGTCCGCATAGCCTGCCAGCAGACCTAACGCAGACAGGGCCATGTCCGGGCGACCGCCGGTGGCGCAGGTCGCAACCACTTCGGCACCCGGCCAGCGGCGGCGGACGGAACAGAGCGCCAGCGCCAGATCGGTATAGTCCTTGTACGGATCGTGGCGCTCAACTTCAAAGTCAGTGGCGGCATCGACCAACGCGCGGCCCGCGTCGCTCACCGTGTCGGCATCCCCCACATACACGTTGCAGCGCAGTCCCGCACCCAGCAGAGCGTCGAGCCCGCGGTCCACGGCGACAACGTGGTCGCACGCCCCCGCTAGCCTACGCAACAAATCCGCGCTCGCCACCACGGGCGAGCCGCAGACTACAAGTACTTTGCAAGCCACGGCCCTCGCCTAGCCCTCAAACGAAAGCACGCGGGCCAGTTCCAGCTCCTCGTAGCTGTCGATAAAGATATCGCAGTTGGCGCGCACGTCTTCGCGCTTCATGCGGCCGTGCGGGTCATAGATGCCCACGCGCTTAAAGCCTGCGGTGCCAGAGCTCTTAAGGCCAAAGACTGCGTCCTCAAACACCCACGCGCGCTCAAACTTGCACCCATGGCGCTCCTCAAGGCGGCGCAGCGCCAGCTCGTACACATCGGGGAACTGTTTGGAGCGTCCTGCCTCGCCCGTCGTGGTAACAAACTCCATGTAAGCGTCGAGCCCGGCACCGGCGAGCGCAGACTGCACCAGCTCGGCCGGCGTGGACGTGGCCACGCCCATAGCGATGCCCGCTGCCTTCGCCTGCTCCAAAAATGCAAGCAGGCCCTCGCGCGGCGGCACCTTGGAGTAGCCATCAATCAGGATATCGCTCAGCTCGCGGTAGAGCTCTTCGCCATTTTCGCCAATGCCCCAGATGTCGTGGTAGGCCTGGCACTCGTCCTCGAGCGACAAATGCTCAAACTGTGCAAAATCATCGACCGTCACGTCAACTCCGTGGCGGTGCAATAATTCGGGCTGAGCATAGGCCCAAACGGGGGTGCTATTAACCAGTGTGCCGTCGCAATCGAAAATAAAAGCAACCTTGGGAGCGGCGGTATGGGACATAAACGAACCTTTCAATGTCAAATGGTAAACATCCTGCTAAAAACGTTTTACCAAACGCCAGCCAAACAATTTTGAAACCCAAATTGGTAAAACTGTCAAGAGTTTTACCACGTCAAATCTGCCAGTGGTATAAACATGTCGCTTACCGATTAAACGCCCCCGCAAATCCGCTTTCGTCCATAAAACTAACGCACAGGTGTTATCGTAGTTTCTACCGAAAGTTCCACCGAGCACGCGAGGTGGAACGAATCACAGAAACTTCGCCGTCCCTTCGATTCGTGCAGCCTTGGACCTTTCGCATCTAGTCACCAAGGCAACACGCTGCCGCGTCATGATGGGATCAAACGTGAGCGATACAAAGCTAAAGCCAACGGCTAAAAAGCCCGCTACCCGTAAAGCCGCCCCGCACGCACCGGAGCTCTCCAAGGACGATGTCTACCTGTTTGGCATTGGTATGTGGGAGCGCAGCTGGGAAAAGATGGGCGCGCACCCCGACACGCAGCAGCGCACGCGCGGCTGGCGCTTTTGTGTTTGGGCGCCCGACGTAAAAAGTGTCCATGTCATTGGCGAATTTAACGACTGGGATGAACAAGCCAACCCGCTGGTGCCCGTGCATACGAGCGCTATTTGGGAAGGCTATATTCCTGGTGCCGAGCAGGGCCAGCTCTATAAATACCTCATCGAGACCAACGAGGGCGAAAAGCTCTACAAGGCCGATCCGTACGCCTTTAAGGCCGAGTGTCCTCCGGGCACCGCGAGCGTGCTGTGGACCCTCGATGGCTACAAGTGGAACGACGCCGCGTGGCTCAAGCGCCGCGCCGGCCACAACCATATGTCGCAGCCGCTTAACATCTACGAGGTGCATATTGGCTCGTGGAAGCGCCATGGCGACGCACCGCAGGGCGAGCCGGACGAGTACGGCAACTACCCCGGCCCCATGGATCCCTTCCCCGCGCAGCGCGGCGAGTTTTACACCTACGACGACCTGTCGGTGGAGCTCGTGGACTACGTGCGCGACATGGGCTACACGCATATCGAGGTCATGCCGCTTATGGAGCATCCCTTCGATGGCTCCTGGGGCTACCAGACGACCGGCTACTACGCCGCCACGTCGCGCTACGGCAACCCGCAGCAGCTCATGCACTTTATCGATGCGTGCCACGAGGCGAGCATCGGCGTGATCATGGACTGGGTGCCCGGCGGTTTTTGCGCCGACTCCCACGGCCTTGCAACCTTTAACGGCCACATGCTGTTTGAGCACGAGATTCACCCTAACTGGGGTACTCACAAGTTTGACTTCGCCCGCGGCGAGGTCCGCTCCTTCCTGGTCTCCAACGTGCTGTATTGGCTCGAGAACTTCCACGTTGACGGCATTCGCATGGACGGCGTGTCCAGTATGCTGTACCTCAACTTTGGCATCGACGATCCGGGCCAAAAGAAGTTCAACAAGTACGGTACCGAGGAGGACCTGGACGCCAGCGCGTTTATCCGTCAGGTCAACTGCGCCGTGGAGGCGCACTACCCCGACGTGATGATGATGGCCGAGGAGTCCACCGCGTGGCCGCTCGTGACCTATCCGCCGCAGGACGGCGGCCTGGGCTTCCACTACAAGTGGGACATGGGCTGGATGAACGACACCCTGCACTACATGCAGACCGATTTTCCGTGGCGCCCCGGCAACCACGGGCTGCTCACGTTCTCCATCATGTACGCCTTTACCGAGAACTTCATCTGCCCGCTGAGCCACGACGAAGTCGTGCACGGCAAGTGCTCGCTGATCGGCCGCATGCCGGGCGACTGGTGGCGCCAGTTTGCCGGCCTGCGCACGCTGGCTTTCTATCAAATGACACACCCCGGTGCCAAGCTCAACTTTATGGGCAACGAGATCGGCCAGTTTATTGAATGGCGCTACTACGAGTCCATCCAGTGGTTCCTGACCGAGGAGTACGAGACCCACCGTCATCATCAGGCGTTTATCAAGGCGCTCAACCACCTGTACACCGCCGAGCCCGCCCTGTACGAGCGCGGCTACACCGACGACGGCTTTACCTGGATCGACGCGGATAACTCCAAACAGTCCATCGTGAGCTTTGTGCGCCAGGGCGAGGACGTCGATGACGACCTGGTGATCCTGATCAACTTTGATCCGGCGAGCTACGAGAGCTTCCGTGTGGGCGTGCCGCGCGAGGGCGACTGGGAGGTCATCTTCGATTCCGACCGTCCCGAGTTTGGCGGCAGCGGATACGCCGGCGAGGAGCCCTATACCTGCTCGAGCGAGCCCTATCCCTGGAACGGGCAGATGGACTCCATCGAGATCAAAGTGCCCGGTCTGGCTGGCGTGGTCCTTAAGCGCCGTGGTCCCAGCAGCTATAAGCCGCCCGTGGTCGAGGAGCCCAAGAAGGCGACGCGCAAGCGTGCGTCCTCGGTGAAGCTCAAGACCGCGGCTGCTAAGAAGGCTCCGACCAAGGCGAAGGCTGCCAAGCCCGCTGCCAAGGCTTCGGCCAAGTCCACCACAGCCAAGAAGGCAGCCACCAAAAAGGCTGCTCCCAAGACCAAGGCAGCTGCTGTTAAGGCTCCTGCCAAGAAAGCGTAACAAAGGCGTTACCACTGTAACTACCCGCCCCGCGGGGGCGTAGGATACATGTCATAACCGTTCCGGGAGATATCCCCGGGGGAAAGGAACGTATGAATAAGATCTTCGACAACAAGCAGGAGTTTACCGAGCTCTATCGCGATGCCGTCATGAGCATCAGCGGCAAGAGCGTCGAGGCCGCCAGCGACCTCGACCGCTTTAACGCCCTGGCCAAGCTCGTGGCCGAGAAGGCGCGCACCGTTGCCACCAAGAGCGACGCCCGCGCCACCGCCGAGGGCAAGAAGCGCGTGTACTACTTCTCGATCGAGTTTTTGATCGGCCGCCTGCTCGACAACTACCTGCTCAACTTTGGCGTGCGCGACATGGTCGCCGAGGCGCTCAACGACATGGGCTTCGATCTGTCCGTCATCGAGAACCAGGAGCCCGATCCGGCTCTGGGCAACGGTGGCCTGGGCCGTCTGGCCGCATGCTTCCTGGATTCCATGGCAGCCGAGGGCATTGCCGGCTACGGCAACGGCATGCGCTACCGCTACGGCCTGTTTAAGCAAGAGATCGTCAACGGCAGCCAGGTCGAGGCTACCGACGAGTGGCTCACGCACGGCTATCCCTGGGAGGTGCGTCGTCAGGACAAGGCCGTGACCATCAAGTTTGGCGGTCGTGTTGAGGGCTTTGAGGAGGACGGCCGCACGTTCTACCGCACGGTGGACACGCAGGATATCCTGGCTGTTCCCTACGACATCCCTGTCGTGGGCTATGCCGGCGAGACCGTCAACAAGCTGCGCGTCTGGGCTGCCGAGCCGGTCGAGGAGCACTTTGACCTTGAGGCCTTCAACCGCGGTGACTACGCCCTGGCCGACGCCGAGCGCGCCGAGGCCGAGGCCATCAGCGCCATCCTCTACCCCAACGACGCCGGCGAGCACGGCCGTCTGCTGCGCCTGAAGCAGGAGTACCTGTTTGTGTCGGCCGGCATCTACAGCCTGCTCGACACCTTTGAGAAGGAGCACGGCGAGAACTGGGAGCTGCTGCCGCAGTTTGTGGCCATCCACACCAACGACACGCACCCCGCCATGTGCGGCCCCGAGCTCATGCGTATCCTCATCGACGAGAAGAAGCTCGAGTGGGACGACGCCTGGAACATCGTGACGCAGGTCGTGAGCTACACCAACCACACCATCCTGCCCGAGGCTCTGGAGAAGTGGCCCATTGGCACGTTCTCCAAGCTCCTCCCCCGCGTGTACCAGATCATCGACGAGATCAGCCGTCGTTGGCACGAGTCGTTCGACACCACGCAGGAAGGCTGGCAGGAGCGTCTGCGCCAGACCGCTATCCTCTGGGACGGCGAGATTCGCATGGCCAACCTGTCCGTGATCTGCAGCCACAGCGTCAACGGCGTGGCCAAGATCCACTCCGGCATCATCAAGAACATCGTGCTCAAGGACTTCTACGCCCTCACGCCCGAAAAGTTCAACAACAAGACCAACGGCATCTCGCACCGTCGCTTCTTTGCCGAGGCCAACCCCACCTACGCCAAGCTCGTGACCGAGGCCATTGGCGATGGCTGGCTCAAGGACGCCTTTGAGCTGGAAAAGCTCAAAGAGTTCCAGAACGACAGCGAGTTCCTGAAGGCCGTGGGTGCCTCCAAGCGCGCCAACAAGGAGCGTCTGGCCGCCTACGTTAAGGCCGAGACCGGTCTGGTCATTGACCCCAACACCGTCTTCGATGTTCAGGTGAAGCGCTTCCACGCCTACAAGCGTCAGCTCATGAACATCATGAAGGTGATGGACGTCTACAACCGTCGCATCGCCGACCCCAACTTCCACGTGACGCCGACGACCTTCATCTTTAGCGGCAAGGCTGCCTCGAGCTACACCTTCGCCAAGGAGACCATCCGCCTCATCAACTCCGTCGCCGAGGTCGTCAACAACGACCCGCGCGTCAACGAGGTCATGAAGGTTTGCTTTATCCCCAACTTCCGCGTGAGCAACGCCCAGCTCATCTACCCCGCCGCCGAGATCTCTGAGCAGATTTCGACCGCCGGTAAGGAGGCCTCGGGCACATCCAACATGAAGCTCATGATGAACGGTGCCATTACGCTGGGCACTCTCGACGGCGCCAACATCGAGATCGCCGACCTGGCCGGTCGCGAGAACGAGGCCATCTTTGGTCTGACCGCCCCCGAGGTCGAGCAGCTCTGGGCATCCAACAGCTACTTTGCATGGGATACCCTCAACGGCGACCGCGAGCGTCTGGGCCGCGTGATGGACGAGCTCAAGGACAACACCTTTGCGGGCCTTTCGGGCAACTTCGAGAGCATTTATAACGAGCTCATGAACAACAACGACCCCGACCTGGTCATGGCCGACTTCCGCAGCTACGTGGATGCATGGGAAAAGCTCACAGGCAGCTACGGCGACCAGGAGACCTGGAACCGCAAGGCCCTGCTCAACACCGCCTCGAGCGGCTGGTTCTCGAGCGACCGCACCATTCGCGAGTACCGCGACGAGATCTGGCACGCGTAAAGGCGCGCGAGTTCCCTTATGCCAGCACGGCATTACTCGACGGGCGCGACCAGGCGCCGTGCCCGTCGCTAATGGGTTTAGGAACATCGATGACAGAAGGAGAAATCGATGAGTAAGAAAGAATGCATCGCGATGCTCCTCGCAGGAGGACAGGGCAGCCGATTGGGGGCACTCACCCAAAAGATCGCTAAGCCGGCGGTTAGCTTTGGTGGCAAGTTCCGCATTATCGACTTTTCGCTCTCCAACTGCTCCAACTCGGGCATCGACACGGTGGGTGTTCTGACGCAGTATCGCCCCTACCTGCTGCATGCCTATGTGGGCTCCGGCGAGGCGTGGGATCTTGACAGCCGCGACGGCGGCGTGTCGATCCTGCCGCCGTACGAGACGCAGACCGGCGGCGCCTGGTATGCGGGCACGGCCGACGCCATTACGCAGAACCTCGACTACATCAAGGCCAACGACCCCAAGTACGTCCTGATTCTTTCGGGCGATCACCTGTATCGCATGGACTACCGCAAGATGCTCAAGACGCACATTGAGAACAACGCCGACCTCACGGTAAGCGTTATGCCCGTGCCGTGGGAGGAGGCCAGCCGCTTTGGCATCCTGACCACCGACCCCGAGGACGGCCGCATCACCAAGTTCACCGAGAAGCCCGATAAGCCCGATTCGAATCTCGCGTCCATGGGCATCTACATCTTCTCGGCCGACGTGCTGATCGAGGCGCTCGAGGAGGACGCTCTGGACCAGCGCTCGAGCCACGACTTTGGCAAGGACATCATCCCCAAGCTGCTCGGCGAGGGCAAGCGCCTGTACAGCTACGAGTTCCACGGCTTTTGGAAGGACGTCGGCACCATCGCCAGCTTCCACGAGACCTCGATGGACCTGCTTGGCAACAACCCCGAGTTCGATCTGTTTGACAAGCACTTCCCCATCATGTCCAACATCACCACGCGTCCGCCGCACTACATTGGCCCGGATGGTCGCCTGGACGACTGCCTGGTCTCCAACGGCTGCAAGATCTACGGTACCGCTCGCCACTCGATCCTTTCGACCGATGTCATCATCGAGGAGCGCGCCGTGGTCGAGGACTCCGTGCTGCTGCCGGGTGCGCACGTTAAGAGCGGCGCGCACATCTGCCGCGCTATTTTGGGCGAGAACTCCACGGTCGAAGAGGGCGTGAAGCTCGGCTCTGTCGATACCACCAAGGATACGGCCGTCGTTGGAAATGACGTCGTTATCGGGAAGGGGGAATGATCCGATGATCAATCGCAAGGCCATCGGTTATATCACCGCTAACTACTCTTCGACCTACGGCAGCGTGCTGCTCAAGGACCGCCCCATCGCGTCCGTTCCGTTTTTGGGCCGCTACCGCCTGATCGACTTCCCGCTGTCCAACATGATGAATGCCGGCATCAAGACCGTCGGTGTCGTCATGCCGGGCAACTATCGCTCGCTGATCGACCATGTGGGCTCGGGCAAGGACTGGGGCCTGGACCGCAAGAAGGGCGGCCTGTTCATGGTGCCCGGCAACGCGTATGGCACCACCAAGGGCGGCATGCGCTTCCTGCTGCGCGACATCATTTCCAACAAGACGCTGTTCCAGCGCTCGGACAAGCCCTATGTTGTGATGATGGGCACCAACATCATCTTTAACATGGACCTCAACACCATCATCGAGGCGCACGAGAACTCCGGTGCCCAGATGACCGTGGTGTACTGCAAGGCCACGCGCAACGTAGATGACGAGACCAAGCTGCAGATCAACGAGAACGGCCGTCTGACGGGCGTGAGCGCCGGCGTCGCGTACGGCGACAACGCCTCTATGGACTGCTGCATCGTCAACCGCGAGACGCTGCTCGAGATCATCGACCACTACCAGGCCGCCGACTATCTGGACCTGCTCGAGGCACTACAGGGCGACTTTGGCAACATCGACGTGTGCAGCTACGAGTACAAGGGCGAGGTCGTGGGCGTGTTTAGCGAGAAGTCGCTGTATCGTCGCAGCATGGACCTGCTCGACCAGACCGTGGCCGACCATCTCTTTGACCCCGAGCGCCCGATTCTGACCAAGGCTCACGACGTGCCGCCTTCGCGCTATGCGACCGGCAGCCACGCCTGCAACTCGATCATCTCGGCCGGCTGCATCATCAAGGGCACCGTGCGCAACTCGATCCTGTCGCGCGGCGTTGTGGTTGAGGAAGGCGCCTCGGTGACCAATTCGATCATCAACCAGAGCTGCGTCATCAAGAGCGGCGCCCGCGTTGAGAATGCAATCCTGGACAAGAACAACGTGGTTCCCACCAACACCGAGCTTCGCGGCACGCCCGAGAACATCCTGGTGCTGGGAAAGGCCCCGTTAACTTCTGATATCACCAACGCGAGCTAGCTTTGGCACCGCAACATCGCTCGTAACACGTAGAATAGCCGCCCGGTTTGCGCCAGGCGGCTATTCTCGAATTGCAACAGGGAGACAATATGGCTGATTCCAGCAAAAAGATGCAGATCGTGTTTGCCTCGGCCGAGTGCGCACCGTTTGTGAAGACCGGTGGCCTGGGCGACGTGGCGGGCTCGCTGCCTGCGGCGCTTGTGCGCGCCGGCGCCGAAGTAATCGTGATGGTGCCCAAGTACGCCACCATCAAGGACGAGTACAAGTCGCAGATGGAGCACTTCTCCGACTTTTACGTGAGCCTGGGCTGGCGCAATGAGTACTGCGGACTCGAGAAGCTCGAGCACGACGGCGTCACCTATATGTTCATCGACAACGAGCGCTACTTTGCGCGCGACTATCCGTACGGCTTCTTTGACGACGGCGAGCGCTTTGCGTTCTTCTCCAAGGCCATCACCGAGAGCCTGCAGCACCTGCCCGCCGGCTTTGAGTGCGACATCCTGCACTGCAACGACTGGCAGACGGCGCTGGCGCCCGTGTTTTTGCGCGAGTTCTACCAGGGCCTGCCGCTGTATGACCGCGTCAAGACCGTGTTCTCGATCCACAACGTGGCGTTCCAGGGCCAGTTTAGCGACACCGTGATGGAGGACATCCTTGGTGTGGCGCACATTCCGGCGGCCGCCTCGCAGCTGCGTTGCGACGCCTGCAGCATCAACTACATGCTGGGCGCCCTGCGCTATGCCGACGCCATCACCACGGTGAGCCCCACCTATGCCAACGAGATCCAGACGCCCGAGTTTGGCGAGGGCCTGGACGGCGTACTGCGCGAGCGTTCCTACGCGCTGCAGGGCATTTTGAACGGCATTGACGTTGCGGGCTTTGACCCGGCAACAGACAAGCGAATTGCCGCCAACTACACCGTGGAGGACCGTTCCGGCAAGGCCGTGTGCAAGGCCAAGCTGCAGGAGGAACTGGGCCTCGAGGTTCGCGACGACCGTCCGCTCATGGTGATGGTCACGCGCCTGACGCGCCAGAAGGGCATGGATCTGGTCATGTACGCGCTCGACCGCATCCTGTCCGGCGGCGTGCAGGTGGCGGTGCTGGGCACCGGCGACCGCGACTACGAGGACGGCCTGCGCTACTTCCAGGGCAAGTACCCCGGCACCATGGCCGCACGCATCGAGTTCGATCCGGCGCTGTCGCAGCGCATGTATGCCGCCGCCGACATGTTCCTGATGCCTTCGAAGTTTGAGCCCTGCGGCCTGTCGCAGATCATCGCCATGCGCTACGGCACGCTGCCGATTGTTCGCGAGACCGGTGGCCTGAAGGACACCGTGCAGCCGTACAACGAGTTTACCGGCGAGGGCACGGGCTTCTCGTTTAGCAACTTTAACGGCGACGAGATGGGCGATGCGGTATTCCGCGCGGCGCGTCTGTTCTGGGATAACCGCGACGCCTGGAACCAGCTGGTCACGCAGGCCATGAGCCAGGACTTTAGCTGGACGCGCTCGGCCGATAAATATCTGGACCTGTACTTCTTTATGCACCCGGAGATTGAGCGCCCGGCGGCGGTTGTCGACGAGCCTGAGGCTGCACCTGATCCGGTGGCCGCAGAGGAGCCCAAGGCCGAGGAGAAGCCGGTTGAAGCTGAGACCGTTAAGACCGATCCTAAGGTGAAGGTCGAGGCTACTCCCGAGCCTGAGCCTGAGGTGAAGCCTGCTGCGAAGCCTGCGGCAAAGAAGACCACGACTCGTAAGACGACGGCTAAGAAGGCCACTGCGAGCAAGACCACCGCTGCCAAGACAACGACCACGCGCAAGCGCACAACCGCAGCTGCCAAGAAGGCCGCCGAGGCCGAGGCCGTTTCCGAGGTAAAGGCCGAGGCCGCCGTCAAGGCACCGGCCAAGACCACTGCCAAGAAGACGGCTGCGACCGCCAAGAAGACCACGGCAAAGAAGTCAACGACCACGAAGGCCGCCACGACCAAGGCAGCCGCAAAGCCGGCCGCCAAAGTCGAGGAGACGCCCGCCGAGACCAAGGCCGAGGCATCCGTCGAAGCCAAGCCGGCCGCCAAGACCACCACGCGCAAGCGTGCCACGACGACGGCCAAGAAGACCACGACCAAAGCTGCTGCCCCCAAGGCAGAGGCCAAGGCCGAGGTAAAGGCCAAGCCGGCGCCGAAGGCCGCTAAGGTCAAGGCCGCACCGAAGGCTACGGCCAAGCCCGAGCCCGCCAAGGAGACTCCGGTCTCCCCCGCCGCTCCGGCAGAGAAAAAGGCCCCGTCCAAGAAGACATCCGTCCGCAAGGCCACGGCCACCCGCAAGCGCCGCTAGCCCAAAGACGATCCAAAACCTAATCAAACCCCATGCAAGGGGCGCTCCAACCGGGCGCCCCTTCTCTGTAGGTAGTTGGTAAAACGATTTTCTAGGACAACCGTTCGCCGATGGTAACCGGATGTTGTTTATACAGCCTGTGTACAACAGATATACTTACATCCTGTGCGTAAAGCCCATGGCCAGCAGGCCGTGATTCTATTGAACTGGACCGTACTATGAGATTGATACACAACAGCCGTCTGCCGCAGTTTCGCACTCCGTTTGGCGCTGTGACCACAGGAACAACCCTTTCGCTCTCCGTGATTCTGGAGGACGCCGATCCCGCGCAGGCAACGCTTACGCTGCGCACCTGGGTCGATGAGATCGGTGAATCTCGATATCCCATGACGCACGAGGGCGACGGCATATTTACCGCAGAGCTTGAGTGCACCGAGCCCTGTCTTATTTGGTACAGCTTTATCTGCAATATTGAGGGCCAGCCCGAGGTTCGTCTGGGCGCACCACAGGGCCGCACCGGCGGCGAAGGCGTAACCTACGACTACGCTGAGGTGCCGTCATTCCAGGTCACCGTCTACAAACACCGTGAGAACCGTCCCACCTGGTACGAGCGCGGTATGGTCTACCAGATCTTCCCCGATCGCTATGCCCGCGACGAGCACTGGCGCGAGCGCACGCTGGCCGAGGTCGAAAAACCGCGTAAGGGCATTCAGCGCCGCATGGTCGAGGACTGGAACGAGCCGCCTGTGTACGAGCGCGCCGAAGACGGATCCATCAAGACCTGGGACTTTTACGGCGGCTCGCTCAAGGGCATCCAGAATGACCTGCCCCGCATCGCCGAGCTGGGCTTTACGGCCATCTACCTCAACCCCATTTTTGAAGCCGCGAGTAACCACCGCTACGACACCGCCGATTACACCAAGATCGATCCGATTCTGGGCACCGAGCAGGACTTTACCGAGCTGTGCGAGGCGGCCGAGAAGCTAGGCATTTCCATCATTCTGGACGGTGTGTTCAACCACACGGGCGACGATTCGATCTACTTCAACCGCTACGGCAACTACCCCGGCGTGGGCGCGTGGCAGAGCGAGGATTCGCCGTGGCGTGATGCGTTTTATTTCCACGAGGACGGCTCGTACGACTGCTGGTGGGGCGTGGGCAATATGCCCGCCATCAATGAGAGCTCCGAACTGGTACGCGAGCGGCTCCTGGGCAAGGATGGCGTGATCCGAAAATGGCTACGTGCCGGCGCTCATGGCTGGCGCCTAGACGTGGCCGACGAGCTTTCGGACGATTTCCTGACCGAGATCAAGAAAGCCGTGCTCGCCGAGAAGCCCGACGCGCTGCTGCTCGGCGAGGTATGGGAAGACGCCTCCAACAAGATCAGCTACGGCCATCTGCGTCGCTATCTGCAAGGCTCCGAGCTCGACTCGGCCATGGATTACCCCTTCCGCGACATGGTCATCGGCTTTTTGATGGGCTACAAAAACGCCTACCAGGCAGCCGAGGATATCGAGACCCTACGCGAGAACTATCCGCGTGAGGCCCTGTCTTGCGCGCTTAATCTGCTTTCGAGCCACGACCGACCGCGCATTATCTCGGTGCTCGGCGGCGGCCCCGACGAGTCGCAGCTGCCCGAGTGCGAGCGCAGCAAATGGCGTCTGGACGAGAACGCGATGGGCCTGGCCAAGAGCCGTTTTTGGCTCGCGACGCTCATGCAGATGACGTTCCCGGGCGTGCCCTCGATCTATTATGGCGATGAGTACGGCCTGGAGGGCCTCACCGATCCGGGCAATCGTCGCACCATGCCGACCAAGGAAGACCTGCACGACTTCGATACGTTTGCGATCGTCAAGAATGCATCTGCCGTGCGCCGCGCGCTGCCGTTTATGATCGACGGTGAAATCAAGGCCTTCGCGCTCAATGACGAAGTGCTGGCCTACAACCGTACCGGTAACGACGGCGAGTCCGCGACCGTTATCATCAACCGCAGCCTGCGCAATTCACACCGGGTGACGATTCCGGCGCTCGGCGAATGCGCGAGCGATGTGATTAGCGGTCGCGAGTGCGAGATCCACAACGGTACCGTCACGCTCGATCTGTATCCGCTGGGCTCGTCGATCATCTATCACCATGCCGAGCAGCGCCTGCAGGAGCCGCTCGATCACGGTGCGGGTGTTGTGTGCCATATCACATCGGTGCCGACCGACGACGGCAAGCCCGGTACGATCGGTGCGCCCACGCGTCGCTTTATCGACCATCTGGCCGCCATGGGCATGCGCTACTGGCAGGTTCTCCCCGTCAACCCCACGGACTTCTTCCGCTCCCCATACGCCGGTCCTTCGGCCTTTGCAGGCAATATCGACCTGCTACCCGAGAGCCACGAGGAGCTGGCCGCCGACTTTGAGACCTGGAAGGCCCGCGGCGGCGAGGATGCCGACCCGCTGTACACAGCGTTTAAACATCGCAATGCCGATTGGCTCGAGAAATACTGCGTCTATATGGCCGTCAAAAAGTACTTTGAGGGCGAGTCGCGCCACAATTGGCCGGCAGATGTCGCTCGCTACAACGAGCATCTAATCGACGACAAGCGCTTCCACAACGAGGCCGAGCTTCAGGCGTACATGCAGTACCGCTTTGACCTGGCCTGGTGCGAGCTCATGAACTACGCGCACAAGAAGGGTATCGAGGTTATCGGCGACATTCCTATGTACGTGTCCGACGATTCGGCAGACGCGTGGAGCGAACCCGAGAACTTCTGGCTGTCCGATACCGGCAAAGCAATCGAGATTTCCGGCGCGCCGCCCGACAACTTTGCGCCCGAGGGTCAGGTATGGGGCAACCCGACGTTCCGCTGGGACCACATGAAGCAGAACGGCTATAGCTGGTGGATGGATCGCCTGCGCCGCGCGTTCTCGCTCTACGACCGCGTGCGTCTGGATCACTTTCTGGGGTTCCACAGCTATTACAGCATTCCCGCCGGCAAGGCCTGCGCCGACGGTCGCTGGCTGGCGGGACCGGGCAAAGACCTGTTCCAGACTGCCTACGACGAGCTGGGTCCGCTCAACTTTATCGCCGAGGACCTGGGCTATTTGACGCCCGGTGTTCGCGCCATGGCTTCGACCTGCGGTTTCCCCGGCATGGACGTGCTGGAGTTTAGCGATTACGACGTCCGTTGCGGCGTGCACCCCACGCCAGGAAAGATCCTGTACACCTCAACGCACGATACGTCGACGCTGGCCGGCTGGTGTACGCGTTCCTTTGCGGGCGGCGATGAACCGAGCGGTGTTGAGGTGGCGGCCAAGCTGATGAGCGACGCGCTGGCAAGCGACGCTCCCCTGGTGATGATGCCGCTGCAGGATGTCCTGGGGCTTGGCGACGACGCGCGCATGAACGTTCCGGGCGTGGCCACGGGCAACTGGACCTGGCAGGCTAACGAGGCGAACATTGCAGCCGCCGAGGGCAAAACCGCACAGCTCCTGCGCAACAACCATAGATTCTGGGGCGAAGCGTGATAAAACCCCCGATATAGGGTACAGTTACAGACGTTTGAATTTTTGCGGGCAGAGTAATCTGCCCGCTTTGTGCTGAAAAGGAAGTATTATGGCGCGCTACGATTACAAGTGCTCGAGCTGCGGCAACGTGTTTGAGGTTGAGCATCCCATGTCCGAGACTCCCGAGGTCGTGTGCCCCAGCTGCGGTGCCCCGGCGGCCAAGACGTTCTCGGCCAGCGGCATTAAATTTGAGGGCAGTGGTTTCTACAACACCGACCAGCGAAGCGGCGGCTCCAGCACCAACGCCACCAGTGGCTGCTGCGCCAACTGCCCGCATAGCCGCTAGGAACCAAACAGCCCCGCGACCGACACCGATCGAGGGCTGCCTCTTTCTGTTGCAGGTAGCTCTATGAGTTGCGGTGAAATAAGGACTGTTTGGCGGGCTTAAGCCGCTATTCAATCCCTATTTCACCGCAAATTAGTAGTTAGTTGCGGACCAGCCTGGCGCAGAAGTGGCCGTCGTAGGAGTCGGCGTTTACCGGCACGCTTTGGAAGATGCCTCGATCGTTCTGGCGTACGGATACGAGCTTCTTGGCCTGATCGAACTCGGGAAGTTGCAGAATCTGTGCATCGGAGAGCGGCGACACGCTAAAGCCGGCACCCTCGGGAGAAGCGAGAAACGCTTCCACCACCTGCGTGTTCTCCTCGTCGAAGACAGAACACGTCGCATAGATGAGCTCGCCGCCGGCAGCCACGCGCGCAGCGGCCTCTTTGAGCATCGTAAGCTGCAGTTTGGGCAGCTCAACCGTCACATCCTTTTCGGTCAGACGCCACGGGATCTCGGGATGACGACGCATGGTTCCGGTGCCCGAGCACGGCGCATCGATAAAGACCGTGTCGAATTTAACCGGCTCGCCAAGCATGGCATCAAACGATGTGAGCACCTCATCAAGCTCGCATGCATCGCCCGAAACCGTGCGAACGCCCTGAATACCCGCCTTATGCAGGCGAGCAAGATTCAGGTCACACTTGCGATCATGCAAATCGAGCGCCGTATGCTGACGCTCATACCCCGCACGCTTGGCCTGACACATCATCACATAGGTCTTGGTGCCACGACCGGCACCAATCTCAAGACAGCTACCAGGGCGCGTGGCAGCTGTGGCGATAAGCTGCGCGTTAAGGTCCGAGGCCACCGCGGCAGCACGCTCAAACACACCCGACGCAACCGTAACCTGGGCATCAACCGGGGCATGGCAGCCTGGGAAGACAGGCGCGACGAGCTGCGAGATATACGGATCGGGCTTGGTCGCAAAGGCATTCTCATGCAGGGCCAGCGGCGCGGGGGCCAGATTGCCGGCAAAGTTAAGCGCACCCTCTGGCGTGTCAAACGACGCCAGAATACGAGCGCACAACCAGCGCGGCAGACCCATCAGGCGCGACAGACGAACCAAGCGCCGCTCAGACTCATCCACATCGGACGCAGTAGCAAAGTCATCAACATTGTCAGCAACCTTATGCAGTACAGCATTGGCCAAGCCAGCGGCGGACTTAGCGCCGCAGCGAACCAGCTCAACACCCTGACTCACCGCAACGCGGCCTGGGGTATGAAGGTAGAGCATCTCGAAGGCCGAGATACGAAGCGCCATGCGAACACGCGGCGCAACCTTTTTAGGCTTATCGAGAAACTGATCGAGAAGCTCGTCCAAAATACCCTGCGTGGCGGCGACACCCAGCGCCAAGCGAGCGGCAAAAGCGGAATCGCGCTGGTCAATAGCCTTGGCGGATGCGCGAGAGGACAGCACGTCACGCGCATACATGCCGCGGCGATCGGCCTCCATGAGCACATCGAGCGCAAGCTTGCGCGCGGGAGACAGCTTGCTCATGACAGAACACCCCACGAAAGATCGGCGCCTTGCAGCCCAGCAGCCCAAGCAGAAGCGGCCATACCACGCTTGCCATCGGGCTTAACCTCGAGCAGTTCAACCGCACCATCGGAAAGGCCAAGGAAAACACGCTTATTCTTAACGTCAACGCCGCCCTCGCCAAGCGAAATATCGGCCAGCGCAGCATCGAGTACGCGCACAGTCTTACCGGCAATCACGCAACGAGCAGGCGCGGTATCGGACGAAGCAAGCACATGACGCACGCAATCAAGTGCCGCCATTTGCGGATCCAGGCGCATCTCCTGCTTAGAAATCTTGGCAGCATGTGTGACGAGCCACTCATCCTGCTCAGTCCAAACAGCCGAGCCATCGGCAAGCGAGGGAAGCGTATCAGTCAACAGTTTGCCGCCAAGCTCACCAAGCTCCATGGTCAGCGCCTCAGCATGCTTACCGGCAACCGACGTGGAAGCTTGAGCACAATAAGCACCAGTATCCACGCCATGTCCAATGCGCATAATGGAAACGCCAGCAACCTCATCACCAGCAAGAATGGCACGCTGAATAGGAGCAGCCCCACGCCAACGAGGCAGTAAGGACGCATGAACATTCACAATGCCAAGCGGCGCCATATGTAGCACCTCATCGGGCAAAATACAACCATAGGCAGCCACGCAGAAAATGTCAGCCTGGGCAGCCTGGAGCGCCTCAACAACCTCGGCCGTCATACGATCAGCCTCAACAACCGGCAACCCCAGCTCAAGCGCCTTGGCCTTAACAGGAGAAGGCTCAAGCTTCTTACCACGCCCACGAACAGCATCAGGACGAGTAACAACAAGCGCAATCTCATTCCCAGCCGCAACAAGCGAAGTCAACGAAGGCACAGCAAAATCAGGCGTACCCATAAACACAATACGCATAAAAGTTAGTCTCCTCTCAACCAAAGCCGAGATAGCTACAAATAACGGCGGAAAGCCAAGTACCCAGCCCATCCGCAATAACAATTCAACAAGAACAAATATACCCAAAACCAAAGAAAGAGCCGCAATAAAAGCAGCTCTTCCAACAAAGCAATTATCAGCGAAGACGCCCCTCCCTGGCCCACGGCACCCGGGCGAGACAAGCAGCGTCAACGTAGTCCCCGGGGCACCCGCCTATATCGTCCCGCGCGCAGTTTCGCAGCGCAGCGAGAATGTTTGAGCACGGGATGATATAGGCGGGTGCCCCGGGGACGGACAAACCTACTCCGTCTCGCCCGGTCGAGCGCCGCGGGCCAGGGCGTCCTGGTACTCCTTGACGGCTTTGATCCTCTGCATCGGCTTTAATCGCTCGAACATGGTATTGCCGTGCAGGTGATCGATCTCGTGCTGCAGGCACACGCAGAACAGGTCGCCCGAGGCCTCGTAGCGAATCAGGTTGGCATCCAGATCGTATGCCTCGACGACAACGTGGTCAGGGCGCTCGATCTCGCAGCTGATGCCAGGAATGGAAAGGCAGCCCTCGCTAAAGGGCACCAGATGGTCACTCTGCTCAACAATGACGGGATTGATAAGCACGTACGGGTCGTAGTCGTTCTTGTCGCTGTAGTCGCAGTCGATGGTGACGAGCTGAATGAGCTCGCCGATCTGTGGGGCAGCCAAGCCGCAGCCGCCGTTCTCGAACATCATCTTCTTCATCTTCTCGGCAAGCGCCTCGATCGCCGGGGTGATCTCCTCGATGACGGCGCACTCCTGGCGCAGACGAGGGTCGGGCGACAGTACGATTCCGTTGGCTTCCATGGCCATCCTTTCGGGTTGTTACATCAAATCATAGGCATCGACGTCAACGCTCACGCTCACGCCGCGCACAGAGCCCACCTCTTTGAGGCAGGCGTCGATATCATCAGAGACATGGTACCCCACGGGCGACTTCACAAGCAGATGGAAGCGGTAACGGTCCTTGGCTCTCTCGATTACACACGAAGCAGGGCCCAGCACCTGCGGCACGGCACTCCCCGCCCGCAAAAAGTCGGGCGCGACGGCATGCCAGCGACGCTTGAGAAGCTTTGCGATGCGTCCGATGTAGTCCTGCGCGTCGTCTCGGTTCGCCGACCACACCAGGATGTTGACCAGGCGAACAAACGGCGGGTACAGCGCGTCGCGGCGCTGATCCAGGTCGTAGTCGGTAAAGATCGAACGGTCGTGCTCAGCGACGGCGCGAATGACCGGGTCCTCGGGCAGATAGGTCTGGATGATGACCTCACCGGGGCGATCGCCGCGTCCGGCACGGCCCGCGACCTGCTCCAGCAAATCGTAGGCGCGCTCCCCTGCGCGGAAGTCCGGCAGCTTGAGGGCAAAGTCGGCATTGACCACGCCCACGAGCGTGACCTCGGGAAAGTCGAGGCCCTTTGCGATCATTTGGGTGCCCAGCAGCACCGCGCAATCGGCGGCATCGAACTTCTCAAGCAGCTTTTTGTGCGCATCCTTGCCGCGCGTGGAATCGGCATCCATGCGAATAATGGCGACGTCCTCGGGAAGCATCTGGTGCAGTGCGTCCTCGATCTGCTGCGTGCCCAGACCCATTTTTGCCAGGTAGCGACTGCCACATTTGGGGCAACGGCTCGTGGGCGCGGGATAGGGCTGCACGCGCCAGGACGATCCGCAGGTGTGGCACTGCAGTGTGTGCGTGCGTTCGTGGTACGTGAGCGCGGTGGAGCAGTGGTTGCAGGTGGGCACGCAGCCGCATTCGCGGCACATAAGGAACGGCGCAAAACCGCGGCGGTTGTGCAGTAACACGGCTTTCTCACGGCGCTCGACCACACGCTCCAAGCCCTCCATCAAGGGTTTTGAGAACATAGATCGGCTGCCGTGAGAAAACTCACGGCGCAGGTCGGCAATCCGAACCGTAGGCAGCACGGCGTGTCCCGGGCGCTCGGGCATCTCAACGCGCGTCCAAGTGGCACCGTAATACGTGCCATGGCGGCAGCGGTCGAGGGCCTCGGCAGAAGGCGTGGCGGAGCCCAACACGAGCGGGCAGCGGTAGCGGCGCGCCATCTCGGCCGCCACCTCGCGCGCATGGTAGCGCGGACTGGAGCCCTGCTTGTAACTGGTCTCGTGCTCCTCGTCGATGATGATGAGGCCAAGGTCGCTGAGCGGGCAAAAGAGCGCCGAACGGGCGCCGACAACCACGCGGGCCGCACCGCTGGCGACCATATCCCACTGGTCCAGGCGCTCGCCAGCCGAAAGGCGCGAATGGAACACGGCAACCGTCTCGCCAAAGCGCGAGCGAAAGCGGCCGACGGTCTGGGCCGTCAGCGAGATCTCGGGCACGAGCACGCAGGCCGAACGGCCGGCTGCCAGCACGCGCTCAATCGCCGAAAGGTAAACCTCGGTTTTGCCGGAGCCGGTGACGCCATCAACGAGCACCACGTCGCCATGAGCGTCCAGACGGGCGCGCTCAATCTGCGCGAGCGCCTGCTGCTGGCCGTTGGTGAGTGCGACCGGCGCCTTGCCGCTTGCCGAGGACAGCGTGGTCTGCTCGCTGCAGCCACGCCACGCACGGCGCTCCTCCACCACCACGACGCCGCGCTTTTCGAGCGCCTTGATAGTCGCCGACATGCTGTTATAGAGCAGGTTGAGGTCGCGCGTCGTGACCGGTCCGCACTGGAGCGCCTCGATGAGCTGACGCTGACGAACCGCCGTTTTGGGAGGCGTATAGTCGAAGCCCTCGGGCGTAAGCATGACCCAACGGTTTTGGATAGGCTTGACGGCTGGGCGCTCAACCGACCATGCGCCGTCATCGCCCTTGACCACGCGCGGGCTGCCGCCCGGGGGCAAGAACAGGCGCAGACACTCGGAAAGCGTCGCGACATATTCGCGGCTCATCCAACGCGCGATGCGGGCGGCCTCTGCGGTAAAGAGCGGTTTGCTGAGGATAGCCTCGACAGCTTTAATGCGCGCGGGGTCGATGGCGTTGTTGCCCTGCAGGTCGCCCAGCTCAGGCGTAGTGTCGACGATATAGCCCGCGGCGGCGCGGTTGCCAAAGTGGACCAGGACCGTGGATCCAATCTGCGCCTCGTTGGCAAGGGACTCGGGGATGCCGTAAGCAAACGGCTCGGACAGCGCACGGGTGGGAATGTCGAGGACTACGCTCGCATAGGCGGCGACGGGTTCAGGTGCGAACTCAGGCTTGGCCGGAGTCTCCTCCGGTTCCGGCGAACCAAACAGTGACAGTTGCTCGGCCATGGTCTCTGTACCTCCCATCCCATACGTCTTTAGAAACAAGAGCCCCACTCGTGGTGAGCGGGGCTCGGATACATGCGTTTACGCGACTGTTACAGCGCCATCGTGCGGGCGCGGTCGATACGCGCCAGGCAGTCGTCACGACCGACGAGCGCCATGGTCTCGCCCAGCGGAGGGCTCACCATGTTGCCGCAGACGGCGACGCGCACGGCCTGGAACACCACGCGCTTCTTGAGGTCCATCTGCTCGGGGAGCGGCTCAAGCGCGGCATCGATGTTGGCGGCCGTCCACTCGTCCACGCCCTCGAGCGCGGCCTTGGCGGCATCAAGAATGGCGCCCATGCCGTCCTTGGCCAGGCCCTTGTTGACGGACTTCTCGTCATACTCGAGCGTCTCGACCGTAGCGAAGATGGGAGCGGCGACGGTCACGGCGTCGGCCGGCATCTTGGTGCGCGGCTTGACAATGGCGGCAAGCGCGTCGATCCAATCCTCGCCGTACTCGACATTACCCTCGATGAGACCCGCCTCGTGCAGCTCTGGGACCATGATCTCGTCGGCAAACTGAGCATCGGACATGCCGTTGATGTACTCGGCATTGACCCAATCGAGCTTCTTGGGGTCGAAGGTCGCGGGGTTCTTGGAGATGCGGTCGAGCGAGAACTTGCTGGCCAGGACATCGCGCGGGATGATCGTGGTCTCGCCGTCGAGCGACCAGCCGAGCAGAGCCAGGTAGTTGACGAAGGCGTCGGACAGGTAACCGGCGTCGCGGTACTCCTCCACCGAGGTGGCGCCGTGGCGCTTGGAGAGCTTCTTGCCGTCGGCGCCCAGGATCATGGAGATGTGGGCGAACGTGGGCACGGGCGCGCCGAGAGCCTCGTAGACCATGACCTGACGCGGGGTGTTGGACAAGTGGTCGTCGCCGCGGATGACGTGGGTGATCTTCATCATGGCGTCGTCGACGACGGTCGCGAAGTTGTACGTGGGCGTGCCGTCGGAACGGAAGATGACAAAGTCGTCGAGCTCCTTGGCGTCGAAGGTCACCTCGCCGTGGACGGCGTCGTGGATGACGACGTCGCCGCGGTCCTCGGGCACCTTGATACGCAGGACGTAGGACTCGCCGGCCTCGATGCGGCGGCGGGCCTCCTCGGGATCAAGATCGCGGCAACGGCGCTGATAGCCCTGGAAGGGGTCCTTGCGCTCCTGCGCGGCCTTGCGATCGGCGTCGAGCTGCTCCTTGGTGCAGAAGCAGGGATAGGCCTTGCCCTCGTCCCAAAGCTTCTGGGCGGCCTGCTTGTACAGGTCCAGGCGCTCGGTCTGGGCGTAGGGGCCAAAGTCGCCGCCCACCTCGGGACCCTCGTCCCAGTCCAGGCCCAGCCAACGCATGGCGCGCAGGATGATCTGCGTGTTCTCGTCGGTGGAGCGGGTGGGGTCGGTGTCGTCGATGCGCAGGATGAACGTGCCGCCGTTTGCGCGGGCGAAAGCCCAGTTATAGATAGCGGTGCGGGCGCCGCCGATGTGCAGCTTGCCCGTCGGTGAGGGTGCAAAGCGGACGCGAACGTCTGATGCCATGGAAATCTCCTCGATTGCAGGATGGATGTCTAACCGCATCAGTATAAAGCATCAAAGCAACCTCCGCACAAAGGGCACCGACCTACTCATTGGGGACAGACTTAAATGACCAGTCGTTGGAGACGTTCTTAGTTTAAGGCTGGTCATTTATGTCTGTCCCCAATGAGTAGGTGCGGAAAGGGTGTGAATGTTTGATTTACGCGCTATGATGTGCCCTTACATAGAGAGCCCGGCGGAATGGTAACGGTCGCCGGGACACGTTTTTGAAAGGACAATCATGTCAGAAGAGCTTCGTTCCATCCCGCCCCAACACGGGTCCTTTGTTTTTACGTCGGAGTCGGTGACCGAAGGTCATCCCGATAAGATCGCTGACCAGATCAGCGACGCCGTCCTCGACGCGATCCTCGCCAAAGAAATAGAGCTCCAGGAGCAGGGCTACATCGCCCCCAACGGCGTGCCTGCCAACGTGGAGAACGTCCGCTGCGCCTGCGAGACCCTCGTGACCACCGGCACCGTCATTGTCGCCGGCGAGATTCGGACGCAGGCCTACGTCGACGTACAGGAAATCGCCCGCGGTGTTATCCGCCGCATTGGCTACAACCGTGCCAAGTTCGGTTTTGACTGCGACACCTGCGGCGTTATGAGCCTCATCCACGAGCAGTCGCCCGATATCGCCCAGGGCGTTGACGAGTCCTTCGAGACCCAGACCGGCGCTACCACCGACCCGATCGACCTGATCGGCGCCGGCGACCAGGGCATGATGTTCGGTTATGCCTCCAACGAGACCAAGACCCTCATGCCCATGCCACACTACCTGGCAAGCCGCCTGGCCGAGCGCCTGGCCGCCGTGCGTCACGACGGTACCCTCGCCTATCTGCGTCCCGACGGCAAGACCCAGGTCACCGTGCGCTACGAAGACGGCAAGCCCGTCGAGGTCACGACCATCGTCATCTCCACGCAGCACGCCGCCGAGATCGAGGACATGGGCAAGATCAAGGCCGACCTCATCGAGCACGTCATCACCCCGGTCATGGCCGCCGAGAACATGCCGTGGGACAACGCGGACATCTACGTGAACCCCACCGGTCGCTTTGTCGTGGGCGGCCCCATGGGCGACACGGGTCTGACCGGCCGCAAGATCATCGTCGACACCTATGGCGGCTACGGCCGTCACGGCGGCGGTGCCTTTAGCGGCAAGGACTGCACCAAGGTCGACCGCTCCGCCGCGTACGCCGCTCGCTGGGTCGCCAAGAACGTGGTCGCCGCCGGCCTTGCCGACCGCTGCGAAGTCGAACTTGCCTACGCCATCGGCGTTTCCAAGCCCCTCTCAATCATGGTCGACACCTTCGGTACCGCGAATGTTGCCGAGGACAAGATCGTCGAGGCCGTAGAGAAGACCTTCGACCTGCGCCCGGGCGCAATCATCCGCGACCTAGATCTGCGTCGCCCCATCTACGAAAAGACGGCAGCCTACGGTCACTTTGGCCGAGAAGACGCCGACTTCACCTGGGAGAAGACCGACCGAGTCGAAGAACTCAAAGCAGCCTGCGGCCTGTAATTAAGAGCCGCTAAGGTCACAACACGCATGCGCTTTCAAAAGAAGCACCGCCCCCAAGCGGTGCTTCTTTTTTATTAATCCGGTGGTGAAGATGCTTCGATATGAGCCTACGCTGCGTCACCAGCTAATGAATTTTGCAGCACACGCGCCTCTACCATGTATCCTTAGTTCCGAGGGCTTTGGTATTTGGTCGGTCGCGAGTTCCGCACGAGCCGGAGGCCACTTAATGTGGCCTCCGTGCGAGCCAGGACTGTAGAGCAGGCGACCAAATACCAAAGTCCTCGGAACGACGGGATAGAACAGGAGCACCCATGGCAGGCAAGCCGCAAACACTAGCTACGACCTCGGCATTCGAGATCTTGGGCCCCGTCATGGTCGGCCCCAGCTCATCACACACCGCCGGCGCCCTGCGCTGCGCCCAAGTTGCCGCCAGCCTGCTAGAAGGCCGCATTACCAAGGTCACCTTTGGCCTGTGGAACTCCTTCGCCCACACCTACCGCGGCCACGGCACCGACCGTGCGCTCGTCGCGGGCATCCTGGGCCTCGACACCGATGACGAGAATATCAAGCAGGCCTTCAACCTCGCACGCGAGCAGGGCCTCGAATATCACTTTGACATCAAGGGCGACGACGCCTCCATCCACCCCAATACCGTCGATATCGACATGGTCGACGACACGGGCGCCACGGCACAGGTCCGCGGCGAGAGCCTGGGCGGCGGCAAGATGCGCATCAGCCGCATTAACGGCGTCGGCGTCGACATCTCGGGCATGTATTCCACGCTCTTCGTGGCGCACAAGGACGTCCCCGGCGTGCTCGCCGCGCTCACCAACCTGCTCGCCTACGCCCACGTAAACATCGCCTTCTGCCGCACCTACCGCACCGAAGTGGGCGGCCAGGCCTATTCCGTCTTTGAGACCGACGGCGCGCCCGACGACACCGTCGTCCCCATGCTGCGCAAGCTCGACAATGTCGATTACGCGACCTTTATCGAGCTCCCCGGTTCTGCCTCGTCGCTCTCTCCCGGCGTCTCGGCAAAGGAGATCTTCGACGACGGCGAGCAGCTGCTCGATGCGTGCGAGGAAATGGGGCTCAGCATCGGCGCCGTCATGGCCGTTCGTGAGGCGCGTCTGACCGGCGAGGCCCACGCCGTCGCCGCCATGCGCCGCGTGCTCGACGTCATGCGCGAGGAGACCACGGCCCCCCTCGCCAATCCGCAGCGCTCGCTCGGTGGGCTAATCGGCGGCGAGGCCAAGCTCGTCGAAGCCACCGGCCGCAACGATTTGAGTGCAAGCCTGATGGGCGCCGTCCAGACCGACGCCGTTGCCCGCGCCATGGCCGTGCTCGAGCGCTCCGCTACCATGGGCGTCATCGTCGCCGCCCCCACGGCCGGCTCCGCAGGTGTTGTGCCCGGCTGCGTGCTGGCGCTCGCCGATCACCTTCAGCTCGACGACGAGCAGGTCATGGACGCGCTCTACTGCGCAGCCGCCATCGGCCTCAACCTCACCACGAGCGCCTGCGTCGCCGGCGCTGAGGGCGGCTGTCAGGCCGAGGTGGGAAGCGCCGCCGCCATGGCGGCCGCCGCGCTGGTGCAGATGCTCGGCGGCACGCCCGAGCAGGCGCTCGACGCCAGTTCCATCGCGCTGAGTAACCTGCTGGGTCTCGTTTGCGACCCCGTCGGTGGCCTCGTGGAGGTGCCCTGCCAAAACCGCAACGCCATCGGCGTGGCAGCGGCCTTTAGCTCGGCACAACTCGCCCTCGCAGGCATTAAGAGCTTGGTGCCGTTTGACCAGATGGCACATGTCATGCTCTCGGTGGGTCACGCGTTGCCGGCCACGCTGCGCGAGACGGCAAAAGGCGGCATCGCGCAGGCTCCGGCCGCACTTTCGGCCTGTGCAAAATGCGGCGTGTGCGGATAACGGCAACGAACGACTCAAAGGTGGGACAAATGTCCCACCTCTTTTGAATGCCACCGTTTCCGTACCACAAACAGCAGGGCAATCGCTATAATGCAAGCCCAGTAAAAACACGATGAACCGCAAGGCGAAAATCGAAGGATATGCATACGATGTCGCAAAACGATCGAACTCAACTGATTCCCGATCCGCAGCAGCCGAGCAGGCACGCCGGCGGCGTTCAGTCGCCGCGCCCTATCGCGCCGAGCCACGGTCAGCAGCGTGGTGCGGCAAACGCTTCTCAACGCCCGAACCAACAGCGACAGCAGCGTCAACAACGACAGCAGCACCAGGCAAACGGCAATGCGCCCAAGCAGCCACCAACGCACGCTCGAGGCGATCGCGGCCCCGCGCGCAAGTCCGCCGGCAACAATAAGTCGGGCAAAAAGACGACGCTCTTTGTCGTCCTGGGTCTAATCGTCATTGTCTATATCGTTGGCGTCGTAGCATTTTCGCAGGTAGCCTACCCCAACACCACCATCGCCGGCGTCGACGTCTCGTTCTCCAACGCTTCGTCTGCCGCCACCAAGGTCAACTCGGCATGGAAGCACTATAAGCTCACCGTGACAGGCGATGACTTTAGCTGGACCTATCAGCCCGAGTCCGATGAACCCATCGTCGACGGAGAGGCTGCCGCAAAAGAGATCATCAGCCACAACGAAGCCTTTGTATGGCCGGTCCGCCTTGTGGAATCCTTAAGCGGCAAAACCAAAACAACCGCTACCTCCAACGAAGTCGATCTTGATCAAGACGTCGACCTGTCCATGCTCTCCGACACCTTTGCCCAAAAGAAGTTTGAGAATGATCTGGGCGCCGCCATCAACGAGTTTAACGAGGGCCGTTCGGGCACGTTCGAGGCCAATAGCTCCTATGACGAGCAGGCCGGCAAGTTTACCGTCGAGAAGGCGCGCTCCAACGAAAAACTCAACCGCGAGCATGTCATTAAGTATGCCGAGCTCGAGCTTGCCTCGCTGGCCGAGTCCGTAGATCTTTCCAAGCTCGGCAACGATGCCTATGAGCCGCTCAATGGAACGCTGACCGATGATCAGATTCAGGCCGCATGCGATGCCGCCAACAACTTCCTGGGCGTCAACGTGACCCTCAAGCTCAACGGCGAGGATGCCGGCAAGGTTGATGGCAGCTCCGTATTGCAGTGGATCAGCTTTGCCGATCCCGCCAACCCAACGCTCGATACGTCGCAGATCAGCAACTGGGCAGCCGAACTCGCCAACGGCTTTAATACCGTGGGCTCCACTCGCTGGTGGACGCGCGCCGATGGCAAGCAGTGCGCCGTCGAAGGCGGCGACTTTGGTTGGTCCATCGACAGCAGCTCGCTCGCCAAGCAGGTCGAGGACGCCATTAACAACAAGCAGACCGGCGAAATCGAGATCAAGTACTCCCAGAAGGCCGACACCTTTACCGCAAAGGGAGAGCCCGACTGGAAGGCGTATATCGACGTCGACTTGTCCGAACAGCACGCGCGCTACTATGACGAGAGCGGAAATATCGTTTGGGAGGCCAACTTTATCTCGGGCAAGCCGGGCGAGGACGCCACGCCCGAAGGCGTCTGGCAGATCAACAGCAACGACGGCGGCAGCACCCTGATCGGAGCCAAGGACCCCGAGACCGGTAAGCCCAAATACGAGAGCCCGGTGAGCTACTGGATGCCGTTCGAGGGCAATATGATCGGCTTCCACGACGCTACATGGCAAAACGACAAGAGCTTCGATAATGCCGAGTCGTACAAGTGGTGCGGCAGCCACGGTTGCATCAACCTGCGCCTGGCAGACGCCAAGGCACTTCACGACTGCATCAAAGTCGGCCTGTGCGTGGTTGTCCACTCGTAGTGCAACGCGCGCATTCCTACAACGTGGAACCGCTGCGACCAATCTAACAGTTCCGAAAGAAACCGTCCTATGCGCCCGCCCCAACCGGTGGGCGCATATAATTATCGAGGTTCTTTCTATAAAGGAGACGCTATGCCGAATGTCCCCACGATCACCCCAGGCCCAGATGATACCGAGCGCACGCCCGAAGGTGCCACCGAAACGATTCCTCTGATTTCAAACGTATATGCCGACAAGCAGAGCGGACGCGCGAACGATACGGCCGAGATTTCCGATGAAGAGGCATATGCCAAGCTCAAGGCAAAACGTGCCGAACGTCGACGCAAAAAGCTGATTCGACGCGGTATTGCCGCCGGCGTCGTGGGCGCCATCGCGCTCATTGCCATTGTCGCAACCCTTGTTATAAATACGCAGCCACAGGGCGCTAGCGGGCCTGTGACCGACATGGTGACCGAGGGCACATTTACCACAACGGTCGAGGCGAAAGGCCAGCTCAAACCCATTTCGTCCTCAGTGGTCTCCCCTTCTGTCGACGGCACGGTCGATTCGATCAACGTGCAGGCAGGCCAATCCGTCAACGAGGGCGACGTGCTTATGACCATTAAAAACGACGAGCTCGATCGCAACGTTGCCGAGGCGCAGCGTGCAGTTGCAGCCGCCCAGGAAGACCTCGCCAACGCGCAGAAAGCCGCAGCCGCCGCACAGGCCACCCCAATGACGGACGTCGATGAAGCTTCCGCAGCGGCTGGCATCTCCGCCGCATCGGCGGACACGAACGCCGTATCGGCCGCGCAGCGCAGCCTCGCATCGGCCCAGGCAAACCTCGATCAGGCGAACGCCAAGGCAGCCAGTCGTACGGTCACGGCCCCGAGCTCGGGCAGTATCGTGGAGCTCAACGCCAAGGTGGGCGCCACGGTAACAGGCGGCATGATCATGGGCGAAAGCGATACGAGCGGCGGCAAGCAGTGCATGCAGATCGCCGACCTATCCAAGATGAAGGTGACCGTACAGGTGGGCGAAAAGGACATCGCCAAGATCGCCGTTGGACAGAGCGCCAACGTCACGTATCCCGCGTTTCCCGATATCGTGAGCCAGGGCACCGTCACGGCTATCGCGTCGGTGGCAAACTCCGACGCCGCCAACGGTGGCGGCGGCAGCGTAACCTTTAACGTCGACATTCTCATCGAGGCGCCCGACGCGCGCCTGAAGCCGGGCATGACGGCCGAGGTCTCGGTGGTGACCGAGCAGCTCGACGACGTGGTGATGGTGCCGACGATGGCGCTCATGACCGAAGACGGCGAACACTATTACGTCAACGTGGCAACCGACGACGAGGGCAAGCAATCCCGTCGCGTGAAGGTGACCGTCGTGACGCAAAACGACAACGAAGCCGTAGTCGGCAAGACGCAGGTCAAGCGCGACGACCAGGGCAACGAGATCAACCCCAACGTGCCGGTTACCAAGCTGCGCGATGGCGACACCCTCGTCATGGACACCGGAGCGGACGCAACGGCTGACGGCGGCTACAGCGCAGATTCTGGCAGTATGTCTGCCGATGAGGACATGTAATGCGTCCCGTTATCGACATCCGCAACGTGCACCGCATCTTTGAGAGCGAGGCAGGTTGCGCCCACATCCTGCACAACGTGAGCCTGGCGGTAAATCCCGGCGAATTCGTCGCTATCACTGGCCCCTCGGGCTCGGGCAAATCAACGCTCATGAACATCCTCGGCTGCTTGGATAAGCCGACGGCGGGCGATTACTACCTGCAAGGGCTCAACGTGGCCGAGCTCGATGATGAGGAGCTCACCGAAGTCCGCGCCCTGAGCATTGGCTTTGTCTTTCAGAGCTTCAACCTGCTGCCGCGCCTGTCGGTTATCGAAAACGTGATGCTGCCGCTGGCCTACACCAATGTGCCCCGTAGCCAGCGCGAAATGCGCGCCGTTCACGCGCTGCAGGCTGTCACGCTGCCCGTCGACCACTGGGACCACCGCATATCCGAGCTCTCGGGCGGCCAGATGCAGCGCGTCGCAATCGCGCGCGCCCTCGTCAATGACCCGCCCATCATCCTGGCCGATGAGCCGACGGGAAACCTGGACTCCGCTACCGGAGCGCTTGTGATGGAGACCTTCCATAAGCTCCAGAAGCGCGGCAAAACCATCGTGCTTATCACACACGACCCCGGCATCGCCGCCGAGGCCGACCGTGCCGTGACCATCCGCGACGGTCGCATTCACGATGGCGCGTATATTCCACATGCACCGCGGACCCTGCGCAGCGCCGTGGATAGCCTGCCCATGATTTCCGCCTCCGCCAACCCGCCGAAAGGAGAGATGGCATGAGCGCCCGCGATCTCATCCAGGAAGCCCTTCACTCGCTCGAGGCCAACAAGGGGCGCAGCCTGCTCACCATCCTGGGCATTGTCATCGGCATCGCCTCGGTTATCGCCATGACTTCGCTCATCGGCGGCATCCAAAACAGCCTGGTCAACAGCCTGGGCCTCAATGCGGCACGCATGGTGCAAATCTATTCGTCGCAAGAACTCACAGAGTCGGACATCGAGAAGCTTCAAAAACTGGTGCCGCAGATAGAGCAGATCGGCATTGTCGACAGCGCGTATACCGAGTACAAGACCGGCGATAAAAGCTATACCGTCATGGCACAGGGTGTCGATAGCGACATGCTCGACGCCGTGGGGGCCGGAAAGCTCGTTGCGGGGCGTACCTATTCCCAGGCCGAGTCTCAATCAGGCTCGCGCGTGGCGCTCATCAGCCGCGGCGGCGCCGATCAGCTTTACGGCAACGAACAGGATGCGCTGGGGAAAACCATCAAGGTGTCCAACGGCGAGGTGCAGATTGTCGGCGTGATTGACGGCGGCAGCGACTCCATGGGCTCGCTCACGCTGTATATGCCACGCGAAACCATCTCCGGGCTGTTCGGCGACGAGAATCCTTCATTCCCCAGCGTGACGGCACTTGCCGCCGAGGGCACGGACATGGATGAGCTTTGTAAGACCATCGAGTCCAAGGTGCGCGCGATGAAGGGCATCGCGGAGGATGATGAGTACGACAGCGTATCGGCGACCTCCATGAAAAGCGCCATCGATGCGCTCAACTCCTTTATGGGCGCGTTCTCACTCATCATGGGTGCTGTCGCCAGCATCTCGCTGCTTGTCGGCGGTATCGGCATTATGAACATGATGCTCACCAACGTGACTGAGCGCATCCGCGAGATCGGCATCCGCCGCGCTCTGGGCGCCAGTCGTCGCGATATCACCGCCCAGTTTTTGGCCGAGTCCTCGGCGCTGTGCGTCACCGGCGGACTGTTGGGTGTCCTGATTGGCTATCTGTTGGCCTGGGGACTCACGTTCTTTGCCGCAAGCTCGGGCATCATGAGCGAGTTTGGAGCCACCGGGACGATCACGCCAAGCTTCTCCATTACGACAGTGTTGATCGCGTTTGCCGTATCGGTCGGCATCGGCGTAATCTTTGGCTTCTACCCCGCTCGCCGCGCGGCAAAGCTCGACCCCGTCGAGTGCCTACGCTACCAGTAAGCCAACACCAACAAGTTGCGGTGAATTAGGGACTGAATATGCTATCTAGTAGCAAAACAGACACTATTTCACCGCAACTTATTTAAGGGCTGCTTGCGCCAGTTCCGGGCGTCCTCCTCGAGCTATTGGCGGATGACGGTCTTGTACGGCTCGAGCTTGCTCGGGGCGCTCCTCCTCGCGGGCGGGAGGACGCGCAGGCGCGGCGAGCGCCTAGCGCGCGAACTCCCGTAAGAGTGCGTCTTCCACTTCCCGAAGCGAAAGGCCCCCGTCTCCCTCGGCGGGACGGGTGACCACGATGCAGCGCGCTCCCACGTCGCGCGCGGCGGCAAGCTTCTCGGCCGTGCCGCCTACGGTTCCCGAGTCCTTGGTCACAAGCCACTGGGCGCCCACCTGCCGAAGCATCGCCTCGTTGAGCTCGCGGGTGAAGGGCCCCTGCATGCCGATGACGTGCGACGGCGAAAAC
>JAXKGH010000205.1:0-4173 GCA_036550475.1 Collinsella sp.
ACGGAATACATAGACGAAAATGCCTTGCAGGTTAATCTGACCAGGCTGAAAAAGACGATGTCCGGTCTTGAGATGAAGCAGCGAATCGTTGCGGTTCGTGGGATGGGCTATCGTCTGGAAACGGGGGTGGCTCCATGAAGCAGCTTTGGCGCATAACAGAGCGATACTACCCCTGGCTATTGTTGCTGTTGGGCGTGGATTGCTTTTGTGCTATCATTCTTTGGATTTCTGACATTCAGGCATTTCAAGGAATTTCGGGATCGCATTTATCAAGTATGACCTCAGTGGCCCTCTTAACTGCTTCAACATCACCCTTGATTACAGAGGCGATGCCCACAGGAACTGCCGTCAAAACATATCGCCATTCGTTTTGGTATGACCAGGCAGTAGCTTTGTGAATCCCAAGTGTGTTTAAATCGGCTTCTATCCAGCCGTTTTCGCGGTTACGGATCAACTTTGGAAACAGAAGCGACTTATCGTTCGTATACTGGACTTCATGAAGCATCTCAACGCTTCGGGCCATTTCTTTAAAATGATATTTTTTATCCCAAAAGTCTTCGAGCGGCAATTGAAGTCCATCAAACTTGCCACCAGGAGTATTCAAAACTGCGTCACTAGATAGCTTACTTAGGCTTTCGGTAGACACAGAGTACCGCTTAAACGGATGACTCTTCATTTGGATTCTTACTCCACATTCAGCTCCGGCATACTCGCGCCACATGGGGATGCTCTCCTCATCAGAAGAGGTCCAACAACTGACGAGCTTCATTTTTCCAAGATTTTGAGAGTCCGCTGAACGCTGTTCTTGTGGGTCATCAACCTTATCTAACCGGCTGAACCTGATAGTCCGATTATGCAGAATCAAGGCCAGCGTATCTAGGCTTGCATAATGATAGAGAACGGCGGGTGCTTCCATGTTTGGCTCCAAACTATAACAATGAGTCCATATCACTGTTCATCAGAATTTATAGACATGATTACGAAAAATCAATCAGTGCCAAACTGTCCCAAGTACGCCTCTCCCCTCCCCAACTTTGTCCAAAAAGTTCGCTGTTGTTGACTGACGTTACCGTAAAATTAACCCCACTTACATATACACGGAGTGTTGGCCTGGCGCCGCCTCCGGGCCTTGGCGCCCACCTTATCGAGAGGCACCGCTATGAAACGAGTCTTTTACCGCTCGCTCTGCGCAGTTCTTTGCGTATCCATGCTTAGCGCAGCAATACCTGTAAGGGTTATAGCGGAAGAAGAACGGCGGCAAGAAAATACCTTGGAGCAGTTTGATACTGGCGCAGCGGACAATTCGGGCGGCAGCATGACGGGCGATATCGATACAAGCGAGATCGGCAATGAGTCCATCAAAAATGATTCCGATCTTGCGAATCAAATTTCACATCAGGCGGAACCTCAGGTTTCCCTAGCTTCCGATATGTCACCTGATTCGGAACAAGTCAAAAAGGCCACAGTAAGTGGATATCAGCACAGCGATAGCGCCACCAGCGGTAGTGTCACCCTCACCGTCGAATGGAGCGATCCAGTACTTGGACAGCCAACGACTTTCCACGTAAGCGCAACAGGTGGCAGTGGCAACTATCTCTTCCGCATGGATGCGCCCTCGTACTCCAACCCCAACGAGTAAGCCTGCGAGTCGGTTGCCGATCCAAGCCGCGGAGAGTGGACAAAGTACACCGACGCGTGCGCTAGCCACGACTTCACGTTCACAACTACGGCTACCGGATCATCTAACTTCCGCTTTTACCTCATGGACAAGGCGTCGGGCGTTTACTACTTGCGCACCAACACGTATATCCAGGTTGCAGATGATGCGTATCCCAGTGTTGCGAGTATTGTTAATAAGGCAGTGTCCCAGGCCAAGCAAAATACAAATGGCTCTGAATATGAAATGGCCCTTTATCTTCATGACTGGCTTCTATATCAGCTTGAGTACGACAACTCGCTGAAGTGGTCATCAGCCGAGAGCGCACTCACGCGCGGCCTGGGCACCTGTCAGGCGTATGAAAGCGCCTATTCCAAGCTGCTCACGGCTGTCGGCATCATTAATTCAGAAACCCGCGATACCTATGACGGCCACACCTGGAATGCGGTTAAGCTCGACGGAAAATGGTACCAGGTCGACTGTACCTGGGACGATACATCAGACAACTTTTATGGTGACCTTGACCAGCGCCACCTGTACTTCTGTATCACCTATGAATTCATGGCAATCGCACACAAGGGACACGCCAAAATCTACACTGCCGACGGGTACGCCACCCGCTCGACGAGCCTCAAAGACAACTGCTTCGTCCACAATGGCAAGGCCGACGAATGGGCCGCCAAGTACGCCGATCGCATCCAGCAGCACCTCGACGCAAAGGAGAACAAGTTCTCTATCGACGCCGACAACCAGTCCTTCCCGCCCAGCATCAGTGGCATCCAGAACGGCATCGTCGCCTTTGCGATGAACCTGCGCGAGTGGAAGACGACTGACGCGAAGGCCGATCTTGCTGCCAATTCCATCGTTGCCATGCAATCCGGTTACAAGTGGATATCAAGGTTTGACTTCTACGCCACCTGGAAGGAGCCCGCATCCTACACGATCCGCTACCACGGGTCGGACGCGACGCCCGCCGACGCCAGGACGACGAGGGTCGTCGTGGGCACGCCGACCGCCACGCTGACGTCGTCGGCGCTGGGCTTCTCCGGCGGGCCGATGGCGTTCGCGGGCTGGAAGGCCCACCGCGACTGCGACGACGCGTGGTTCGTCATCGACGCCGCGGGCAACGGCAGGTGGGCGAAGCTGGACGGCGAGGCGCTGCCGGAGGGGTGGAGCTTCTACCGCTACGTCGACGGGGGAAAGGTGTCGGGCACGGCCCCCTCGGGCAACGTGGACTTCTACGCCACCTGGATAGAAAACAAAGAACACGCCTAGACCATTCCGGTGCCATTTGATTTTATCGGCAATGTCGTTGATAAAACAACAGTAAGCAAAAAGCTGGTCTTAGGTCATTTGCTTCAGGTTCTAGCGTTTTATCTAAACTCGGCAGTAAATAACTTATTAAGCAAGGTCCTCTTCTAAGAACCTGGTCGTAATTGTAGGGCTTACGGTAAACCATGCGACATCTGCCGCTTATTTGCAGCGGGGCTATACACCACGCATAAGAAAAGCCGCCGTTAACAAGCGGCGGCTTTTACTCTCGAATAGTTTATAGCGGCTAGAGCGTCTTGAGGCACTCCCCCAGCTCTTCCCCCCAGTCGGGCATGTGGAACCCGACTGACTCGAGCCTGGACAGGTCGAGCGCGGAGTGGACCGGGCGCGGTGCGATGGGGCCCGCGGCGCCGGCGTAGTAGTCGGCGGTGCTGACCGGCACGACCTTCTCCCCGTTGCCGTTGGCGGCCTCGAAGACGGCGCGGGCGATGTCGGCCCAGCTCCTCACGGCGCCGGAGCCGGTGCAGTCGTAGGTGCCGTAGGGGGCGTGCGTGCCCAGCACGTGGAAGATGGCCTCGGCCATGTCGCGCGTGAAGGTCAGGCGTCCCAGCTGGTCGTCCACGACGGTGACCTGCTCCAACTTGTCCTCCGGGTCGGCTACGCGGTCGGACAGCCCCTTCATGGTCTTGACGAAGTTGTGCCCCTCGCCGATGACCCAGCTGGAGCGCATGATGTAGTGGCGGGGGCAGCCGGCCACGGCGATGTCGCCGGCGGCCTTGGTCTGGCCGTAGACGGACAGCGGGCTGAGGGGCTCGTCCTCGGTATGGACCTCGGCGGTGCCGTCGAAGACGTAGTCGGAGGACACGTGGACCAGGGTGATCCCGTGCCCGGCGCAGGTGTGGGCGAGGAGGGCGGGCCCCGTCGCGTTGGCCTTCCAGGCGGTCACGCGGCCCTCGGGGGTCTCCGCCCTGTCCACCGCGGTGTAGGCGCCGCAGTTGATCACGGTACCGTAGAGCGACCAGTCGTATTTTGAGTAGGCGTCCGGGTCGGACATGTCGAAGGTGTCGATGTCGCAGAAGTCGAAGTCCTTCGCCACGCCGCGCTCCTCGGCCAGCGCGCGGACCGCATGGCCCAGCTGGCCGTTGCAGCCGGTGACGAGCGTCCTCTTGGGCGCCATGGGGACGACGTCCTTGAGCATCGGGTGGTTGAGGTCGGCATCGGAGACGGTGGCCTCGTCGAGGGGG
>JAXKGH010000206.1:0-1508 GCA_036550475.1 Collinsella sp.
AAGCCGTCCTCTTTCGCCCACCTCGCTCCATACTCTGCCAAGCCGTCAATGAGCTTGTCTTGAGCCTTGCTTAGATTGCTGATACCGTACTTGCCATAGGTGTAGTTGCCGTTCTGGTCTTTCTCTCGGTCATACTTGAGCATACCGACCGCCTTAACGACATTCGTAAGGCTCTCGTAAGCCCCCTTGAGCTTGTCTGTGAGGTTATTTATCTTGTTCCATAGTTCTGCCTTAACCTCGTCTAATTGAGCCGTCAGAGAGCGAATTTGACCCCTCAGAGAGCCGTTCTCTCTTTGCAGGTCTGCTATCTGTTTGTCTTTGGCTCTGCCGTCTCGCTCTGACTTCTCCAAGAGCTGATTAAGATTGAGCTGTCTTTGGTACATCTGCTGAAGCTGTTGCTGTTGCCTTGCCAGCTCATCAGACTTGTTGTTGAGGTGCTGCTCTCGCTGATCCGCTCGCTGCTCTCTCCGAGAAACAGCAGCGGAACGCTCTCGCAGCTCTCCAATCTCGTCTCGGTTTGCGGTGTAGGCTTTCGCCTGTTCCTTGACCGCTTCAAGGTCTTTTTTCTTTATCGCTACGACACCAAACGGCAACTTCGTGCCGGTGGTGTCTATCTCGTCTATGCCGGTCTTGAGTTCTCGCAAAGGCTCGACCTCTGCGACAATGGCTTCTTTCTCCTGCTCAATCTCGCCTATCATCTGGTCTCGTACTTCCTTGTATTCCTCGACCGACAAGCTTCCTCTGGCTTTTCGCTCGGCTTCGACCTCAAGCCCCATATTTCGACAGATTTCGCCAAAAACCGACCTTTCATTTTCTTTCCAGAGCTTCGTAGCGTTGTTCTTTCGGCTCTCTTTCTCTGGTTGGTAGCCCATTTGCTTCATGGCTTTGTCCAGAGAGTTCCTGGTCTCAAGCCCCCTTGTATATCCCTTGGCTACTGGGATATAGTCGAGGTGCAGATGGGGGCTTGCTTCGTCCATATGGATATAAGCCCCTATGAGCTTCAAATTCGGGTTTCGTTCCTCGAACTCCTTTACATACTGCACAAGGGCTTCTTTGGCTCTCTCCCTCGTCTCTGGCTTCTGGAAGTCCTCTTTACTGCCCCACTGCACCACATCTTCATAGAACAGCTTTTCGCCGTTCTTCGACTTCTTGATGTGGTCGCAGTAGTCCTCTATCTTTCGGTCAGCTCGTTTCTGCTTTGCGTTGTACTTCTCCAGAGCTTCACCGAAGATTTCTTGATAGGCTTGCTTTATATCCTTATCAACTAGAGTGATGTTCTCCGAGGACTTAGAGACATCAATGTTGTCTGGGATAGGCTTGCCTATCTTCTCATATTCTCGCCTATTATGGAGCTGACTTCCCTTGCCTTGTGGCATTGATACTCGACCCATAAGAACACCGCCCTTCAAGTTTTTCTTTTACTGCTATCCATTATACAAGGTTTTGTTACTTTTGTCAAAAGTAACCCCGTATGAGTTTTGACACTGCGTATCAAAACACGGGGCTCT
>JAXKGH010000207.1:0-1955 GCA_036550475.1 Collinsella sp.
GCGGCTACGCGTGGCTGGACACCGGCACCATGGAGAGCCTGCACGAGGCGGCGGAGTTCGTCCGCGCCGTGGAGCACTCCCAGGACCTGCCCGTGTCCGTGCCCGAGGAGATCGCCTGGGAGAACGGCTGGATCACGACCGAGGGGCTCAAGCAGGCCGCCGAGGCCTACGGCAAGTCGGTCTACGGGCAGCACCTGAAGAAGGTCGCCGCCGGCGAGATCGTCAACAGCCCGCGCGAGTACTAATCCGATTTAATAGGAGATAAAAATATGTCTGAAGAGCTCTTCGAGCCCAAGAACATCATCGTCACGGGCGGCTGCGGCTTCATCGGCAGCAACTTCGTGCACTACGTGGTGAACAACCACCCCGAGGTGCACGTCACCGTCCTGGACAAGCTGACCTACGCCGGCAACCCCGAGAACATCGCGGGCCTGCCCTCCGACCGCGTCGAGCTCGTCGTGGGCGACATCTGCGACGCGGAGCTGCTTGATAAGTTGGTGCCGGGCCACGACGCCATCGTGCACTACGCCGCAGAGAGCCACAACGACAACTCCATCGCCGACCCGGAGCCCTTCCTGCGCACCAACGTCGAGGGCACCTTCCGACTTCTGGAGGCCGTCCGCAAGCACGGCATCCGCTACCACCACGTCTCCACCGACGAGGTCTACGGCGACCTGGCGCTCGACGACCCGGCGAAGTTCACCGAGGAGACGCCGTACCACCCGAGCAGCCCGTACTCGAGCACCAAGGCGTCCTCCGACATGCTGGTCCGCGCCTGGACCCGCACCTACGGCCTGCGCACCACGATCTCCAACTGCTCCAACAACTACGGCCCCTACCAGCACGTGGAGAAGTTCATCCCCAGGCAGATAACGAACATCATCGACGGCGTCCGCCCCAAGCTCTACGGGAAGGGCGAGAACGTCCGCGACTGGATCCACACCGAGGACCACTCCTCTGCCGTCTGGGACATCCTCACCAAGGGCCGCATGGGGGAGACCTACCTCATCGGCGCCGACGGCGAGAAGAACAACATCACCGTCCTGCGCATGATCCTCGAGGCGATGGGACGCGACCCCGAGGACTTCGACTGGGTCGCCGACCGCCCCGGCCACGACCGCCGCTACGCCATCGACAGCACGAAGCTCCAGCGCGAGCTCGGATGGAGGCCGGCGCACACCGACTTCGCCGGGGGCCTCAAGGCCACCATCGACTGGTACGTCGCCAACGAGTCCTGGTGGCGCCCGGCCAAGGAGGCCACCGAGGCCAGGTATAAGGCGCAGGGCCAGTAGGCCGCATCCCGGCGAACCGCGCCGCGGGGCATGGGGATGATCCTGCGGCCCCGCGCGGGCGCCCCCGGTTACCCAACCTCTTCGATAGGAGCTTTTCCCACATGGCAGACATCGCATTCGAGAAGGACCTCTCCGTCGCCGAGACCGGCATCGAGGGCCTCAAGGTCGTCGACCTCGCCGTCCACGGCGACTCGCGCGGCTGGTTCAAGGAGAACTGGCAGCGCGCCAAGATGTGCGCCCTGGGCATCCCGGACCTCCGCGTCGTCCAGAACAACATCTCCTACAACGACAGCCGCGGCGTCACCCGCGGCATCCACGCCGAGCCCTGGGACAAGTTCATCTCCGTGGCCCGCGGCAGCGTCTTCGGCGCCTGGGTGGACCTGCGCGAGGGCAGCGCCACCTACGGCAAGGTCTACACGACCGTGCTCGACCCCTCGAAGGCCATCTACGTGCCGCGCGGCGTGGGCAACTCCTTCCAGGCCCTGGAGGACGGCACCGCCTACACCTACCTGGTGGACGCCCACTGGTCGCCGGAGCTCAAGAGGACCTACACCTTCGTGAACCTCGCCGACCCCGAGCTCGCCATCGAGTGGCCCATCCCCCTCGACGAGGCCACCGTCTCCGATGCCGACCTCAACCACCCGATGCTCAAGGACGTCGTCC
>JAXKGH010000208.1:0-2498 GCA_036550475.1 Collinsella sp.
GCCAGCGGCTTGTCGCGCCAGCCGATCATGTCCATCGCGCGCAGCAGGCAGCGGTCGAGCGCGCAGGCGTTGAGCTTCTCGTTGTAGTACTGCGGCATGATCTCGCCCTCGCGCACGATGTTCTTAAGGCGCAGGTCGGCGGGGTCCATGTGCAGCATGTCGGCGAGCTCGTTGACAGCGCTCTCCACGGCAAACTGGCCCTGGGTGGCACCGTAACCGCGATACGCGCCGCCGCGGTTGGTATTGGTGTAGACGGCGTCCCAGCTAAAGCGGCTCGCCTTCACGTGGTTGTAGATGGGCAGGCTCTTGTGGCCCGAGAGGCCGATCGTCGTGGTGGCATGCTCGCCATAGGCCCCGGCGTTGGACAGCGTATGCAGATCGATGGCCGTGATGGTGCCGTCGTTCATGGCGCCCAGCTTAACGGTCATCTGCATCTGGTGGCGCGAGTTGCCCGCGGTGATGGTCTCCTCGCGGGTATAGCAGCAGTAGCTCGGACGGCCGGTCTGCTGGGTGACGAACGCCACGAAGATCTCGCAGCAGCCCGTCTGCTTGGAGCCAAAGCCGCCGCCGATGCGCGGCTTAATGACCTGCACCTGCGACTGCGGGATATCGAGCGACTGAGCGACCATGCGGCGCACGTGGAAGGGCACCTGCGTAGAGGTGGTCACCGAAATGCGGCCGAACGCGTCGGTGGTCGCGAAGGCACGGAAGGTCTCCATCGGCGCGGTCTGGGTTGCCTGGCTGGTGTAAGTGCGCTCAAAGACGATGTCGCTCTGGGCGAACGCCTCGTCCAAGTCGCCATAGTCGCTCGTGCCGCTGCATACCAAGTTGCGCGGAACGTCGCCGCCCTGCGGGAACATAAAGGTCACGTCGCCCTCGGGGTGGACCACGATGTCGTTATCGAGTGCCTGGGTAAAGTCGAGCAGCGGCTCGAGCACCTCATAGTCAACCTTGATGAGCTTGAGCGCCTTGTCGGCAGCCTCCTCAGTCTCGGCGGCGACGATCGCCACCTCCTCGTTTTGGTAACGGACGAGGTTCTCGAGAATCAAGCGGTCGTAAGGACTCGGCTGCGGATAGCTCTGGCCGGCGATGGTAAAGCGGCGCTTGGGCACGTCCTCATAGGTGTAGACGCCCACGACGCCGGGCACCTTCAGGGCGCGCGACGTATCGATGGAGCGGATCTTGGCGCGGGCATAGGGGCTGCGCTTGAGCTTGACGATGAGTGCGCCGGCGGGCACCATATCGCCCGTGTAGACGGGACGGCCCTCGAGCAGGGCCTTCGAGTCCTTCTTGGGCTGCTTGTGAGTGATCTGCTTGTAGGAGACACCGTCGCAGCTGGTGTCGTTGACCGGCAGCTCGGGCATCTCAAAGCCCACCTGCACGCCGGACTCGTTGAGGAAGCGCACGATGGCGCGCAGCTGGCTCTCGTAGCCGCTGCAACGGCAGAGGTTGCCGGCAAGCTGGCGCGAGAGCTCCTCGCGCGTGGCGACGAGGCTCGGGTCCTCCTTGGCGGCGCGGGCAAGCGCCAGCACGTTCATAATGAGGCCGGGGGCGCAAAAACCGCACTGCTCGGCGCCTTCGGCAGCCATCGCACGGGCCAGCGCCTCAGACTCGGCTTTGAGACCCTCGAGCGTGGTGATGGTGTGGCCCTCGACGCGAGCGGCGGGAACCGAGCAGCTCAGCACCGGGTCGCCGTCGAGCCACACCGTGCACAGGCCGCAGTTGGTGGTCTCACAGGCGCAGCGCACCGACGCACAACCCTGCTCGCGCAGCAACGCGAAGAGCATGGTGTCGGGGGCAATCTGAACCTTGACCTTGCGGCCGTTGAGCGTAAAGGAAAGATCGATGAGTTTGGCAGCCATTAGCGCACCTCGCTAGAATCGACGCCGGGCACGCGGCGGCAGGAATACTCGTCCGTGGCGAACTTAGGGATCTGCACGCCCTCGAGCTCGTGGGCAAGCGCGGCCGAAAGCTCGATGCCGGCGGCGCGGCGCACGGCCTGGACGGCAAGCGGGGCCGAGATGCGGCGACGGTAGTCGGCCGAGCCCCAAAGGTTGGTGCCGTAGCTCAGCGAGCGTACGGATGCGGCCAGGGCGCGAAGCTCGTCCTCGGAAGGATGCTCGTTGGTAAGGCCGCACGCCTCGCCCTGCAGCAAGGTCGCGCGCAGCGGGCGGGCGCCCACGGTGACGTGCCAGGTGTTGTCCCACCAGGCGGCGGTAACGTTCAGCGAGGGAAAGTCGGTCGCAGCCTTGCGCACGGCCTCATAGCTCGCGCGGTAGTCGTGTTTAACGACCACGATGTGCTCGATCACGTCGCGCACGTAACCCATGTCGACAAACTCGGCGAGCGGCACGCGGCCGGCGCCCGTCAGCTCAACATAGGAATCGAGCGCGAGGAAGGCGGAGAGAACGTCCGAGAAGCCAAAGCGGCCGTAGATGCTGCCGCCCACCGTGGCGGTATTGCGCAGCTGCACGCCCACGATGTCGTGGACGGCGAAC
>JAXKGH010000209.1:0-2952 GCA_036550475.1 Collinsella sp.
GTACCGCCGCTTGCAGACTGTCAAGGGCAATATCGACCAGATTTTACGCCGGAGCGAGCCGCAGCGCAGAAAGGAGCAGAGCCATGAACGGTAATATCCCCCGCATGGACTACCGCCAGTACCGGGCAGCCCGCCGCCTTGTGCATGAGTGCTGCAACTATGACAGCGGGAACTGCCTGCTGCTGGAGGACGGCGAGCCTTGCGTGTGTGTGCAGAGTATCAGCTATTCGCTGCTCTGCCGCTGGTTTACTGCCGCTGTCCTGCCCCTTGATGAAGCACTGGAAGCCGCCCTCTTGCGCCGGGGAAGCCGGAAACGCTGCGCTGTCTGCAGGGCGTTCTTTTCCCCCAAATCCAACCGGGGGAAATACTGCCCGGACTGCGCCGGACGCATGAAGCGGATAAACGCCGCCAAACGGAAGCGGAAACAAAGGGAGAAATGTCACGCTTTAGGGCATTTCAAACCCGCATAAATCAAGGCTTTTTGGGAGGGTGTCAAAGGGTGCGTGATACATTTATCCTTTTCCCTTAAAAACGCCCTCTAAAAGCGTAACAGAACCCACAGACAGACACCACAAGGAGGTGAACCCTATCGCTGATTATATGACCGCAGGAACGGAGCTGCCCGCTTACCTGCCTTACCCCCGTTTCCTGCTGAAAATGGACATATCCCACACCGCCAAGCTGCTGTATGCGCTGCTGTTAGACCGTTCCACCCTTTCGCAGAAGAACGGCTGGCAGGACAGCGAGGGACGGACATACATTGTCTACCCCATAGCAGAGATAGCGGAAATGCTGGATAAAGGCTGCACCACCATAAAGGGCGCACTGAACGAACTGGACGCTGCCGGGCTGCTGGAACGCAGACGGACGGGCTTTTCTGCCGCCAACCGTCTGTATGTGAAAGTGCCGCCTATCCCAGTAGTACAGTTTTCCGACCAACTGACGGACAAAAAACCGACCCTCATAAGGGCGGGAAACCGACCAACTGACAGCCGGAAAACTGACCTTATGACGGTCGGAAAACCGTCCCCTAACCAAACTAATATAAACAACCTAATAGAGAGCCAAACAAAAGGAGCGAGTGAGGGGCAGCCCCCCGCCGCTTATGGCAGATATAAAAACGTATTCCTTTCTGACGCAGAACTTATGGAGCTGGAACAGGACTTCCCCGGCAAGTGGGAGTATTACCTTGACCGCCTTTCCTGCCATATCGCTTCCACTGGGAAGCAGTACCAGAGCCATGCAGCCACCATTTACAAGTGGGCGCAGGAGGACGCTGCCAAAGAGAAGCCAAAGAAAGGCATACCGGACTATTCATTCAAGGAGGGAGAAAGCCTATGACCGATACAATCCACAACACCATACTGCCTATGACCGACACCACAGCCGAGCCGGAGGATTACACCGGGGAGGACGGGCTTTTATACTGCGGCAAATGCCGGAAACCCAAAGAAGCCTATTTCCCGGAGGGCAAGACCTTTTTCGGGCGTGACCGCCACCCGTCAGAGTGCGACTGCCAGCGGGCAGCCCGTAAGGAACGGGAAGCCGCCGAGAAGCAGCGCAGCCACCTTGAAACGGTGGAACGGCTGAAACGGCAGGGCTTTACAGACAAGACCATGCAGGACTGGACATTTGCCAACGATAACGGAAGCTGCCCGCAGATGAAGAACGCCGCCGGATATGTGGAACGCTGGGAACAGATAAAGGACGGGAACTACGGGCTGCTCTTGTGGGGCAGGGTAGGCACTGGAAAAAGCTATTTTGCCGGGTGTATTGCAAACGCCCTCATGGAGCAGGAAGTCCCGGTGTGCATGACAAACTTTGCAACGATACTCAATGACCTTGCCGCCAGCTTTGCGGGCAGGAACGAATATATTTCCCGCCTTTGCAGCTTCCCCCTGCTCATCATTGACGATTTTGGAATGGAGCGTGGCACAGAATACGGTCTGGAACAGGTCTACAATGTGATTGACAGCCGCTACCGGAGCAGGAAGCCGCTGATTGTGACGACCAACCTCACGCTGGAGGAATTGCAGCACCCGGAGGACACCGCCCACGCCCGGATTTATGACCGCCTGCTTGAAATGTGTTCCCCTCTCTGCTTTACCGGGGAGAATTTGAGGAAAGCCGCCGCACAGGGAAAAATGGAACAGCTGAAACGGCTGCTTGCCGGAAAGGAGATTTGCCTATGACCGACACCCAGAGAAACAAACGCCCTGCCCGCCGCCCGGACTGCGTGACCGAAACGAGGATAGGCAACACAATCCTTGTGGTGTCCGGCTTTTTCAAGGAGGGGGCGACCGACACCGCCGCTGACAAGATGATGAAAGTGCTGGAAGCAGAAGCCGCCGCCGGATATTTGACCTGTGATAAGCCTGATTGAAAAACCGTCATTTTTACCGACCGTAAAGAAGCAGATTTGACGCTTTTGCCGCTATACAGACAGCCGCCCCATGTGGTACAATCAAGGTACGGAATAGTGGGGCTGGCTGTCGGAAACGGAGGAATTTATGTTAAGACAGACCACCCAGCAACTCATTACCGCCCTTTACCCAAGACTGTCCCATGAGGACGAGCTGCAAGGCGAGAGCAATTCCATTTCCAACCAAAAGAGGATTTTGGAAACCTATGCCAAACAGAATGGATTTTCTAATCTGCGCTGGTACACCGACGACGGTTATTCCGGTGCGAACTTTCAAAGACCCGGATTTCAAGCCATGCTTGCAGACATTGAAGCAGGGAAAGTCGGGACAGTTATCGTCAAGGATATGTCGAGGTTAGGGCGAAACTACTTACAGGTGGGAATGTACACAGAAATGATTTTCCCACAGAAAGGTGTCCGCTTCATCGCTATCAATGACGGAGTGGACAGCGCACAGGGGGAAAATGATTTTGCCCCGCTGCGGAACATTTTTAACGAATGGCTGGTGAGAGATACGAGCAAGAAAATCA
>JAXKGH010000025.1:0-2242 GCA_036550475.1 Collinsella sp.
AGCCGTTCGCCGAATATTCCGTGCATTTCGCGGTATTATAGGGGCTGCATGTCATGTCCCTTTCGAAGGGTCGCCCGGCAATCGCCAGCCACGACCCCCAGACGGGACGCCAACACGATAGAGAGGAGAGGCATGCAGTACTCACAGGAAGTGGAGAACATGTGCCCCGTTGCCAAGGGTGCATACCACGGCCCCGCACCCATCCCCGAGGAGGGCAAGTGGGTCCAGGCTAAGGAGATTTCCGACATCTCCGGTCTTACGCACGGTGTGGGTTGGTGCGCACCTCAGCAGGGCGCCTGCAAGCTCACGCTGAACGTCAAGGACGGCATCATCGAGGAGGCCCTCGTTGAGACCATCGGCTGCTCGGGCATGACCCACTCTGCCGCCATGGCTTCCGAGATCCTTCCCGGTAAGACCATCCTCGAGGCCCTCAACACCGACCTCGTCTGCGACGCCATCAACGTTGCTATGCGCGAGATCTTCCTGCAGATCGTTTACGGCCGCAGCCAGACCGCGTTCTCCGAGGGCGGCCTGCCCGTGGGCGCCTCCCTCGACGACCTCGGCAAGGGCCTTCGCTCTCAGGTCGGCACCATGTTCGGCACCAAGGCCAAGGGCGCTCGTTACCTCGAGCTCGCTCAGGGCTACGTCACCCGCATGGCTCTCAACGACAAGAACGAGATCATCGCATTCGAGTTCCTGAACCTCGGCAAGTTCACCGACGCCGTCAAGGCCGGCAAGACCCCCGAGGAGGCCATCGCTGGCGCTATGGGCCACTATGGTCAGTGGGAGAACGCTGCCAAGTACATCGACCCGCGCACCGACGAGGAGACTCACTCCGTCGCCAGCGTGTTCCCGGTTCACGAGTAGAAAGGGAGGGAAATAACTATGACTGTTACGTTCGAAGGTTACGAGCGCCGCGCTGACAAGATCAACAAGTGCCTCGCCGACAACGGCATCGCCTCCCTCGAGGAAGCTCTGCAGATCTGCACCGACAAGGGCTTCAACCCGCGTGAGATCGTCAACAACACCCAGTCCATCGCCTTCCAGAACGCCGAGTGGGCCTACACCCTCGGTTGCGCTCTCGCTGTCAAGCGTGGCGCAAAGTCCGCTTCTGAGGCTGCCGCCATCATCGGCGAGGGCATCCAGGCCTTCACCGTTCCCGGCTCCGTCGCCGAGGACCGCAAGGTCGGTCTGGGCCACGGCAACCTGGGCGCTATGCTGCTCTCCGACGACACCGAGTGCTTCGCCTTCCTGGCCGGCCACGAGTCCTTCGCTGCCGCTGAGGGTGCTATCGGCCTGGCTCTGAACGCCAACAAGGCTCGCAAGAAGCCGCTGCGCGTTATCCTCAACGGTCTGGGCAAGGACGCTGCTCAGATCATCGCCCGCATTAACGGCTTCACCTACGTGAAGACCCAGTTCGACTACTACACGGGCGAGCTCAAGGTCGTCGAGACCATCCCCTACTCCGATGGTCCCCGCGCTGCCGTTAACTGCTACGGCTCCGACGACGTCCGCGAGGGCGTTGCCATCATGTGGCACGAGAACGTCGACATCTCGATCACCGGTAACTCCACCAACCCCACGCGCTTCCAGCACCCCGTCGCTGGCACCTACAAGAAGGAGCGCCTCGAGGCTGGTAAGAAGTACTTCTCCGTCGCTTCTGGTGGCGGCACTGGCCGTACCCTGCACCCGGACAACATGGGCGCCGGCCCTGCCTCTTACGGCATGACCGACACCATGGGCCGTATGCACTCCGACGCCCAGTTCGCCGGTTCTTCCTCCGTGCCTGCGCACGTTGACATGATGGGTCTCATCGGCATGGGCAACAACCCCATGGTCGGTGCCACCGTCGCCTGCGCTGTCGCCGTCGAGGAGGCCCTCAAGGCCTAATCGCGCCCGCGCGATGCTCATATAGTTGAGCTTTAGAGCCGCTACCTTTCGAGGTAGCGGCTCTTTTTGTTACCTGCCCCGATATATCAGTTGCGGTGAAATACGGACTGATTAGCCCCCATACGAGCCAAAACAGTCCATATTCCACCGCAACTTATTGAGAGGATGCGGTGGAGCGTCTAAGCGTCTGCGACGCCCACCTGTCATATCGGCCCTTTACCGATTTGCCGGGTCTTTGCGGCCCCATTGCCGATCACCCGTGCGACAATGCGCCGGACGAGAAAGGAATCCGATGGAATCGACTGATGTACTGGTAATTGGATCTGGCATTGCGGGCCTTTGCGCCGCCATC
>JAXKGH010000210.1:0-1759 GCA_036550475.1 Collinsella sp.
CGGCATCATGCCCGGCATGCTCGGCATGATCGCCTTCTGGCTGTACTACTGGCTGCTGTCCAAGAAGATCAACCCCATGGTGCTGATCGTGGCCACCATGGTCGTGGGCATCATCGGCGCGTTCTTCGGCGTGCTGGCGTAAGGGCCCGGCTGCATAGATTTTCGTTGCAACCTGGGAAGGGGATGGAGCAGGCCTATGCCCTCCATCCCCTTTTTGTATAGAAGGAGTTCGTATGTTCGCGAAGGATCGCGAAGCAATGCGCCTGACGCCGGCAGAGGTCAGGCTGATTCTTATTGAGTCCCTGCAGTGGTGCGCCAACAATGCGGTCTACTTTTTGGGGCTTATCGGTGCGGCCACGTATGATCTGGCCGGCACGGCCTTTTTGGTTGCCGCCATTACGCTCGTGCGCAATCTTATGACGTCGGTGGGCAATATGGTGTCGGGCTCGGTCATCGATCGCTTTGGACCGCGCCGGACGTCGTTTGTGACGTGCGTGATTACGGCAGTGCTATCGCTTGGCGTGGGGTTAGCGCCGTTGTCTGTCCCCGGGCTTGTGTTTGCCGCGTGCGTCTTGGGACTTGCGGGCGGCTTTATCAACACCTGCACGCATGCGTTTCCGGGATACCTGGAGTCGACCACCGAGGGCCGTACCCGCGTGAACGGTCTCATGGTGTTCTACAGCAATATCGCCTATACTGCTGGCCCGCTGCTCGGTGGTGCCATCGTGAGCTGTTTTGCCACGCAATCGGTCTATCTGCTCATGGCGGGCATGATGGGTGTGGCGGCCGTGCTCTCTCTGGGTTGTCATGAGTGTGTTGCGCCCGCAAAAGGGGAGAAGCCGAAGGGCGGTATTCTGGGCGGTATGGCCGAGGGTGCGCGACTTACGTTTCGCGACCACGATCTGCGCCTCATCTTTATCTCGGGCTTTTTGGGTTTCTTTGCGTTTGGCGCGTTCGATTCGCTGGAGTCGTTGTTCTACCGCGATGTGCTCAACGTGGATATCGTCTGGCTGGGCTGGCTGTCCTCGGTCGTGGGCCTCACTTCCTCGGTGGGCGCGTTCATCCTGACCAAGCTTTCTGCTCGCCATGTCAACCTGCGATTGCTGCTCGGCGCGCTCATGGCCGTGGGCATTGGGTCCATGGTGTACGTGGGCACCGATATGCTGGGGGTCGCGATTATCGGTCAGGCGATTAACGGTCTGGCCTGGGGGTTCCTGGAGCCGCTGCAGATGATCTTGATTCAGGAGCGTGCCGACATCAAATACCTGGGGCGCATTACCGGCTTTGTGCGTTTTGGCCTGATGAGCGCCGGCGTGGTGCCGCTGCTGGCGGCTCCGTTTTTGGCGGAGGCTTTGGGCGTCCAGACGGTACTGTTTGGAGCATCGACCATTATTGCGCTGGTAGGAACGCTGTTCTTTGTCACACAAGGGAGACGCCGGGGGCGTTAGCTATACATCAAATTCTAATTTAATACCACTCACCAGAGAATTTCGACCGTTCACCGAGGATTGGAACAGATTGAAAAGTGGTATTAAAAACACGTTGGGTGTATGTCTATAATTGGTATCGAAAAGAAACGCGATGTATAGATTCGCGTGCAGGACAGAAAGGAAAAGCCATGAAGGAAACCGAGAAGATCGAGATCATGCATTTCGACCAGGAGGGCTATCTCGAGGACGGCAAGGCGCTCTACGAGACCGGCAAGAAGATGACCGCGCTCGCCGACAAGGTCGCCGACGAGGGCTACGACGCCGTGTTC
>JAXKGH010000026.1:0-3230 GCA_036550475.1 Collinsella sp.
GCGCTGAAGGGCTCGGAGCACACTACGGCGCGTACGCCCTCGACCTTGTTGGCAGCCAGGCTGATACCGACGCCGGTGCCACAGATCAGGATGCCTAGATCGACGTCGCCGTTGGCCACGGCCTTACCCACCTTGTAGCCGGCGATGGGGTAGTCAAAGCTCTCGGAGGTGTCGGTGCCAAAGTTCACGACCTCGCAGCCGCGCTCCTTCAGGTGCTCGGAAATGATGTTCTTGAGCTCGACGGCGGCGTGGTCGTTACCGATACCGATCTTCATGGATGGTTCCTCTCTTGTCTGTGCGGCGCAAATGCTAAAGGTGTTTACCGCGTTCGACTGCATGATAGCGCGACTTTTGCGTAAACGCTCGAGCGTTTTTTGGTCAAACGCTTTAGCATGCGACAAGACCGGTTTCTCATGAATGAATGCCGTCAGTTTGCGCCTGAATGCCGTCTACCGGAACCTGGGTTGCGGTTTTTGATGCATTGTTATCAAATAAAAGAGCTAATTATTATTGAGAGCCCAGCCCGTTATACAAGTAGGAGATACCTATGCCTGCCGATTCCCTTCGTGATGCCGCGTTTTGCGATGTTTTGAACCGCGAGCTTGTCTGCGCGCTCGGCTGTACCGAGCCCATTGCCGTTGCCTATGCAGCGGCACTGGCGAGCCAGACGCTCGGTTGCGAGCCCGATCATATGGATGTTGCCTGCTCGGGCAACATCATCAAGAACGTCAAGAGCGTGACCGTGCCCAACTCGGGCGGAATGCATGGTATTGAAGCCGCGGCCGTGCTGGGTGCCGTGGGCGGCGACGCCAAGAGCGCGCTCGAGGTGCTCGAGAGCGTCGATGACGCGGACCGCGCCCGCGTGGCCGAGCTGCTTGCCGATGCGGACTACTGCGATGTGTCGCTTGTCGAGGGTGTGCCCAACCTCTACATCAAGGTGACTGCGACGGCCGGGGGCCATACCGCGGTCGTCGAGATTACCGATCACCACACTAATGTCACGTGCCATACGCTCGACGGTATTCCGGTATGCGGTAAGTCGGCGGGGGAGTGCGCCGCCTGCGCCGAGCGTGTGGTGGCCGAGCGTGCGGCAGATAACGCCGACACGCCCATGTCGATCGAGACCATCATCGACTTTATCGAGGACGGTGGCATTGAGGACGCCCGCGCTGCCGTTGAGCGTCAGATTGAGCTGAATGGCGCGATCAGTGCCGAGGGCCTCGCGCACGCTTGGGGCGCCGAGGTGGGTCGTACGCTGCTGGGTGCTCGTGCCGATGACGTCGCCTGCCGTGCCCGTGCCCGTGCGGCCGCCGGGTCCGACGCCCGCATGAACGGCTGCGCGCTGCCGGTCGCCATTGTGTGCGGCTCGGGCAATCAGGGCATTACCTGCGCATTGCCCGTCATGGAGTATGCCGAGTACCTGCGTTGCGACCACGAGCGCCTGGTGCGCGCCGTGATGCTGTCCGATCTTATCGCCGTGCATATCAAGAGCTATATTGGTGCGCTCTCGGCGTTTTGCGGTGCTATTTGCGCCGCGTGCGGCGCCGGCGCCGCGATTACCTGGCTGTGCGGTGGCACGCGCGAGCAGATTGGCGCGACGGTCTCGAACACGCTCGGTAACGTGGGCGGCATCGTGTGCGACGGCGCCAAAGCGAGCTGTGCCGCCAAGATCTCGGCTGCCGTCGATGCGGCGATTCTGGGCCATGATATGGCCATGCAGGGTCGCGGCTTCCGCGCCGGCGAGGGCCTGATCCAAGATACCGTCGAGCAGACGATTGCCAGCATGGGCTACGTGGGCCGCGTGGGCATGAAGGACACCGACATCGAGATCCTCAACATCATGATCGGCAAGACCATCGTCGACTGCTAGGGGCTCTGGGGCACTGCATCTTGTTGTTGAAACTATCGCGCTTGTGGCTGTAAAGCACCTGTCTGCATTGCGGACAGCGAGGATCTCGCGGTATGTCACCAGGTCGTTCTCGCGCTTGATGCGCTCGAGGACGGTCGCGACAACAAGCGCCGCTATCGCCGGCAGGAACGCCGCAGCCGCGGCGACGCCGGCGCCCCAGGTGCCCTCCATCCAGTTAAACGCCGGCGACAGTATCAGTGCGAACGCCACCGCCAGCAACGCGAGCATCAGCACGGCCAGCCATAGCATCCGCGTTCCCATGCGCTTGCGATCTCTTTCGACTGCCTCTTCCATAACGGTCACGTCTCCCTTCACGAGCGTGTCTATGGAGGTGTCGAATAGGATGCTCAGCATGAGCAGGCTCTGGACGTCCGGATACGTCTTGTCCCGCTCCCAGTTCGAGATCGTCTGACGCGACACGTAGAGTTTCTCGGCGAGCTGTTCTTGGGAGAGCCCCATCGCCTCGCGCCTCGTCTTGATCTGGTTGCTGATGTCCATCGTCACCTCCCGGTCGTGAAGGAGCGTCCCGCGAACACGCCGGGTGCGCTATCGAATCTGTTGTACATCATATGCGGCAAGGCTTGCCGGGCGCTGCAAAAACTGTTTTGCACGGGGTTTACCTGCATGATTGTTGCTGCGATGGCTTAGCGATGTTGTCGAGCAGTCATCCAAGTGTACAGGCCCATGGCGGCGTAGCCGATTGCGGTATAGGCAACCCCATGGAACGCAAGGTCCTGGCTGCCCTCGACCTTGAGGGGAAACAGGACCGCGGGTCCGATTCCGAGCGCCGCGGGTACCCAGAAGAGCGTCCTCGCGGAGTTTGCGGCGAGCAGGCCGAGGGCGATCGCAGTTACGGGGAGCACGAGGTAGATCAGCGCCATCATGGCGATCATACCGGCATCGGATGGGACGAAGCTCACCAGGAGGGCGGGGATTGCCCAGCAGGCGCCAACGATTGCGATCAATGCGATGAGGGACGCGCGTACGGTGACGTTCATGGGGCACCTGCTAACGGGAATCGCCCCCATTCTGGCATACATCTTCAGAATGGGGGCTAAGGGGGATACCATTTCGGGGAACGGGCGCGTACCCGCGCTTTTAACTCAGCATCTTGGCGAGCATGCCGATGCCGACGCCCACCAGTCCGCCGGCGATGGCGCCGATGATGATCTGCACCGCGTTGCGCGTGCCCTTGACCCAAGGGTTCATCTCGCGCTCACGGCGCCCCTCGAGCGTGTCGCGATCGACCTGCTCGCCGCGGCTAAACGCCAACACCTCGCGGTACGTGACGAGGTCGTGCTGCTTCTTCATGCGTTCCATA
>JAXKGH010000211.1:0-19414 GCA_036550475.1 Collinsella sp.
CGACTCCGAGGCCAGCAGCCGACTGATCGAACGCTTTGGCTTTACGCCCGAGCAGACCACGGCCATCCTCGAGATGAAGCTGCGCCGCCTGACCGGCCTGGAGCGCGACAAGATCCAAGAAGAGTTGGACGGCCTGCGCCGCGCCATCGCCTACTACGAGGACCTGCTGGCGCACGAGGAGAAGATTCTGGGCGTCATCAAGGAAGAGATGCGCGAGATCTCCAAGAAGTTTGGCGACAAGCGCCGTACCGAAATCAGCCAGGTTGAGAAGGACCTGGATGTCGAGGACCTCATCGCCGACGAGGATATGGTCGTGACCATCACCCACACCGGCTACGTTAAGCGTATCCCAGTGGCTGCCTACCGTGCCCAGAAGCGCGGTGGCAAGGGCGTGTCGGGCGTCAACCTCAAAGAGGACGACGTTATCGATGAGATGTTCATCGCGTCCACGCACGAGTACGTGCTGTTCTTCTCGAGCAAGGGCAAGGTCTATCGCCTGAAGGTGCACGAGCTGCCGGTGGGTACGCGCCAGGCGCGCGGTACCGCGATCGTCAACCTGCTGCCCTTCGAGGAAGGCGAGAAGATCGCGAGCGTCATCAGCTGCCGCGAGTTCCCGGCCGACGAGTACCTGATGTTTGCCACCAAGAGCGGCATGGTCAAAAAGACCGTGATGAGCGCATATGACCGCAGCCGTCGCGACGGCCTGATCGCTATCAACCTGCGTGACGACGACGCGCTGCTGAACGTGCGCCGCGTGCGCGAGGGCGACAAGATTATCCTGGCCACCACCGCGGGCAAGGCGATCATGTTCTCCGAGGAGCAGGTGCGCGCCACCGGCCGCGATACCAGCGGCGTTCGCGGTATCGGTCTGAAGGACGGCGTGAGCGTTCTGGGCATGGAAGTCACTAACGGCAACGGCGATCTATTCGTCATCACCGAGCGCGGCTACGGCAAGCGCACGCCGGTCGCGGACTACCCGGAGCAGAATCGCGGCGGTCAGGGCGTCTACACCATCCAGATGACCGAGCGTAAGGGTAACCTCGCGGCCATGAAGACGGTGGGCCCGCAGCACGAGCTGTTCATCGTGACGGAGGGCGCGACGGTCATTCGCGTCAAGACCGACGAAATCAGCCAGACTGGCCGCGCCACCCAGGGCGTCAAGATGATGACCGTCGACGACAACGACCGCATCTGCGCTGTCGCCCGTATGACGGCAGCCAAGGAAAAACCCGAAGGCGAGGGCGCCGAGGCCGCAGCCGACACCGAAGAGACCCCAGTCGACCTAGGCGACGGCAACGACATGCCAGAGGATCTCCTTGACGAGTAAGTAGTCCTCTCCGGTCAAAAACATCAGACCCCATATATCGGCGGTCGGCGCACCTGCGCGCCGACCGCTTTTTTGAAAACCTAGGGACCCGCGTTCGCCCCGGCCGCCCGGCGGCATATGAAGTCGATCTCGAGTTCCGCACGAGCCGGAGAGCACTTAATGTGCTCTCCGTGCGAGTCAGGACTGTCCGAGCAGGCGACTTCATATGCCGCCGGGCGGCCGGGGCGAACCCCTCCCAAAGATTTTCAAAAAAGTTGTTGACGCGCGCGTAACGACTCGTCTAATATATCCCTTGCGCGATGGACCTGTAGCTCAGTTGGTTAGAGCGTCCGGCTGATAACCGGGAGGTCACAAGTTCGAATCTTGTCAGGTCCACCACTTTCTTTAGCAATAAACACCCCAGCGAGAGCCGAGTCGCCGCTGGGGTGTTTATTACTGTCTCCGTGGGGGTTTAGCTCAGCTGGGAGAGCGCGGGCTTTGCAAGCCTGAGGTCAGGGGTTCGATCCCCCTAACCTCCACCATGATGGACCTGTAGCTCAGTTGGTTAGAGCGTCCGGCTGATAACCGGGAGGTCACAAGTTCGAATCTTGTCAGGTCCACCATCAAAACTGTGAAGAGCCCTGGGGCGTTGCCTCGGGGCTTTTTTCTTGTCTGCGATAAATCTCATTTTGGTTTTGTGTGCTGTGCGAAAGATTGGGTAGTATAGCTATTCAATGCGGCGGGCTGCCGCGTGTTAACCGCTACGTACCGGAGGTGTTCCATGGTTCGTGTCGACATAGAGACCATCGTCATGGCCGCCGGTCCCGTGCCATCGCTTATTGTGCTTCGTGAGCGCAGCAGCAAATCGGACTCGCCCGCGCCGCTGCGTTCCCTTTCCATTCAGACTGGTTCGTTTGAAGCTGCTGCCATTAGCCGTGGCATCGATAGCGGCCGCGCCGAGCGCCCGATTACCCATGACCTGTTGCTCGATACTGTTGGCGCCCTGGGCGCCAAACTCGAGCGCATCGAGATCGTTCGCGCCGAGCCGCCGGTGTTCTACGCGACAATCGTCGTACTGGCCGATGGCGAGGAGCGCAAGATCGACGCCCGCCCCAGCGATGCCATTGCCCTTGCCGTGCGCAGCAATGCTCCCATGTTTGTGGAGGATGACATCATGAATCGCCTGGGCACTGTTTCTACCCGCGCCGAGGAAGTCGACGACGAGCAGGAGTTCGAGAAGTTCGACGAGTTCGTCCATACGCTCTCCCCCGATGATTTCTAAATGCGGGGCGTTCAGGTTGTGGAGCGTTCGCTGATGGCCGGCGGCATGTCGGCCGAGGCAGCGGCTATCGCGCGCGAGGCCCAGATGCGCTCGGAGGCTTCTGAGGCGGCTCGCATTGCCTATGTGACGCAGGCCCGCACGCTTCGCGAGCGCCGCGGCTCGTTTATCAAGATGGTTGTCGTCTCCACCCTTGTCGCGGCAATCTGCTCGCGCCTTCGTGGTACAGTTGGTGCGCTTGGGTTTTCGATCTCTACGGGCCTCGTGATCTGGGGCGTGGTCGATGCGGTCATGCTGACCAGTCAGATCAAGGTGCTCGACAAGCGCGCGACGGATATGATGCGCGCCCGCGACGCTGCCGCCAAGATTGCTGCCGAGGCACAAGAACTGTAACGACGCCAGACTCGATGGGAAGGTCTAAAGATGGCACAGGATATGCAGGACGCCGGTAACGTCTCCGCCGAGCTCGACGCCATGGTGTGTGACCTGATTGGTGCGTTCTTGGACGACCTTGCCGCCGGTGAAAACCCTGGCGTGGTCGTGGCAATTGAGGATGCCGCTTCCAACCGTTATCTGGCGGCGCTCGATGAGGATGGCGAAGAGGCGTGCCTCGAGGCAGCTACCAACTTTATCTCCGAGCACAAGATGGGCCTTAAGGACGAGGGCCTGGGCCGTATCGCCCGCTATGCCATCGGCTACACCGGCTGCGTCGAGATTGACGGCGGCTATCACGATGCTCTGCTCGTGAGCTTCTTCGAAACCACGCTCGAGAGCGGTTTTTCGGCATATGTGCTGTATGAGGGCATGGGCGCCGGCGATGGTTTTATGTGGAGCGACCCTGAACCTGCAGGTGAGGAAACCCCTCTCATCTAAAATCGCTAAAATAAACGAGTTTTCGGTAAAAGGCTCAATATTCCCGCCGAGCGTTGTGTTGCTGGGCGGGTCGCATACGCGTGCCGTTTGTATATGGATAGAAGATAGGGGAACTACATGCGCGTAGACAATCTGAGGAACATCGCCATCATCGCCCACGTCGACCACGGCAAGACGACGATGGTCGACAAGCTCCTGCGTGCCACGGACGCCTTCCGTGCCAACCAGCAGGTCGAGGACCGCGTCCTGGATTCCAACGACCAGGAGCGCGAGCGCGGCATTACGATTCTCGCCAAGAACATCTCTATCGAGTACAAGGACGTCAAGATCAACGTCATCGACACCCCGGGCCACGCCGACTTCGGCGGCGAGGTCGAGCGCGTGCTGCGTATGGCCGACGGCGCCCTGCTGCTAGTCGACGCCTTTGAGGGCCCCATGCCCCAGACCCGCTTCGTGCTGCGTCACGCTATCGACACCGGCCTTAAGATCATGATCGTCATCAACAAGATCGACCGTCCGGGTGCCAACCCCGAGAAGGCCTACAACGACTGCCTCGACCTTATGGCCGACCTGGGCGCTACCGACGACCAGCTTGAGTTCGCCATGGAGCACGTGGTCTACGCCAGCGCCATGAATGGCTTTGCCCGCCTTGACCCCAACGACGGCAACATGGACATGTATCCGCTGCTCGATATGATCATCGACGACATGCCCGCGCCCGAGGTTGACGAGAACGCCCCGCTGGCCATGCAGTGCGTGACCATCGACCACTCCAACTTCGTTGGCCGTATCGGCATCGGTCGCGTGTACTCCGGCACCATCCACCAGGGCGACCAGATCCTGGTTGTCAAGAACGACGGCTCCAGCGCCACTGCTACCGTCAAGCAGCTCTTTACCTTCGACTACCTCGGCCGCACCGAGTGCCAGGAAGTCGGCGCCGGCGATATCGCCGCTGTCGTGGGTATTGACCGCACCGATATCGGCGATGTCTACACCGACCCCGAGAACCCCGTCGAGCTCGAGCCCATCGAGATTGACCCGCCGACCCTGTCCATCGTCTTTGAGGCTTCGACCTCCCCGCTCGTCGGTCGCGACGGCGACATCGTGGGCGCCCGTCAGCTCAAGGAGCGCCTGTTCAACGAGGCCGAGAACAACGTGACCATGAAGATCGAGGAGCTCGAGGACAAGAGCGGCGTCGAGGTCTCTGGCCGCGGCATTCTGCACCTGTCCGTCCTGATGGAGTCCATGCGCCGCGAGGGCTTTGAGTTCCAGGTCGGCCGTCCCCGCGTTCTGTTTAAGAAGGACGAGAACGGCAACAAGATGGAGCCTGTCGAGCAGGCCGTCGTCGAGTGCCCGGACGAGTACTCGGGCAAGGTCGTTGAGGTCTTCGGCACCTCCGGCGGCATCATGACGAGCATGGACACCTCGGGCATCGTGACGCACCTCGAGTTTAAGATTCCGACCCGCGGCATCATGGGTCTTAAGAATCGCATCATGAACGTCACCCACGGCGAGGGCGTGTTCTACCACACCTTCCTGGAGTACGGCCCCTATGCCGGCGAGATCGGCAACCGCCAGAACGGCGCCATGATCTCCATGACCACCGAGAAGGCCGTCGCCTACGCTCTGGGTACGCTGCAGGAGCGCGGCCAGCTGTTCGTTGAGCCGGGCACCGAGTGCTACGAGGGCATGATCGTGGGCGAGCGCAGCAAGGCGGGCGACATGGTCGTCAACATCGCCCGTACCAAGAACCTGGGCAACCAGCGTTCCTCGACCTCCGATATCTCCGTCCAGCTGGTGCCGCCCCGCACCTTCTCGCTGGAGGAGGCGCTGGAGTACATCGCCGACGACGAGCTGGTCGAGATTACTCCCAAGAACATTCGCCTGCGCAAGCGTCTGCTCAATGCCACCGACCGCAAGAAGGCCGCCGTCCGCGCCGGTCAGGTCAACAAATAAGCGCTGGTCTTTATAGCGTCTAACAAGAAAGGGCGCCGACCGTGATGGTCGGCGCCCTTTTTGTGCACAGGGACTGAGCTGGTCTGCATCACCACAAAGGTGCCTGGCCCCTTTGTGGTGGTTGGCGGCTAAGCGGTGGGGAGTTCTGGCGCGTTAGCCGGCTGCTGCGGCTTAAGGTGGGCGTTGCGCCAGATGATTTGGATGATGTAGCCGAGTGTAAAGACGAAGGCCACGCCGCTGATGAAATCACCTACGAGGGGAAGCCCCGTGAGGGCGCCGGCGATCACGCCGCCGATGGCTGCCATGGCGTAGCGGTTTTGGCTGTGTCCGACCATGCGGGCGATCGCGCACCCCGCAAAGGCACTCGACACCAGCGCGATGCCAATAACACCGCACATGAGGGCTCCGGCAAGCGACAGACCGGCGATAGAGATAATTAGCAGTAGGACGGCGGGGACGATAGCAATCGTGCCCAGAAGACCGCTCACCCACAGGGGCATGGGGCGCTGGTGGAGCATACCGGCGGCGCTGGCAGTCGCACGCGGAAAGACGAGCTCGAGCAGCAGAGCGACAAAGCAGGTCGAGAGTGCCGCAGCGACGATACCGCCGATGACATCGTTAACGGTGGAAGTATCCTCGTTCTCGGTGCGGTCGATCTTGAGCGCGCCTACCTCGGCCCCTGCGGCACGCTCGGGGTCCTCGGAGACGTGCGCGTTCACGGTGCCGGTGATATGGGCGTTCTTGCCCAGGATGAGCTTGTCGGCCCAAACCTCGACATCGCCCTCGACGGTGCCATCGATGGTCACCGTATCGCCTGCCAGCGCTGCCGACTTGGTGGAGCCTCGCAGGGCAACCGTCTCGCCCATCGCGTAAAAACAGTTGGCGGTGCTACCGGTGTTGAGCACAACGTGCTGGCCGGCCACCGTGACGCTGCCATCAACCGTGGTCTTGGCGATGTCGATGGTGCGTGCCGCCAGACGGACGGCGCCGCCAACCGTGCAGTCGCGGATCGAGAGGGTATCGCCCGCGGCGATGACATCACGGTCAATGGACGCATCGTCCAAGTTGAGGGCCTGGCCGGCCCAGTACAGGTCACCATCGACGCCGGACGGATTGGCGTCATTGTCGGTCGCAAGTACGTTGCCTGCGGTGTCCGTGCCGGCGAACGACGCCGTGGGAAGCACGGTGATCGCCAGCGCGATGAGCGCGAACAGGATGGTGATGCGGCCCCATGCTTTACAGCGCTGGGTCAACGGGAATTGATTACAGGGCATAGTGAATCCTTCGTCAGATGCTCGATATGCATCTAACAGGGTACCCAACGCGCGGGCGCTCTAAAAGAACCTCTCGGTTGCATTTCGAAGGGTCGTGCCGTGCTGTCTACTTTTTACGGTGCAAGAAGCGCGCGATATCTTCTTCGGTGGGGCTTTTGATGTCAAAGCGCAGCGAGAGCCAGCGCAGACCCATGGTCACGACAACGCATACGACCAGCGCGGCGACATTGCTCATGATGCCGCTCATAACGAGACACACATAGCTTGTCGATCCGGCGATGGCGGCGATGGCATAAAAGTTAGTACGTTGGAAAATGCCCGGAACCACGCCTATAAAGCCGTCGCGCAACATGCCGCCGCCCACCGCGGTAAAAAAGCCCATCATGATGCACACCGCCGGTGCAAAGCCGTAGACAAGCGCCTTGTCCGCTCCGGTGGCGGCATAGATGCCGACCGAGATGATGTCGAGCAGGGGAATGAGTTTTTCGGGTTTGTCGACGATTGCCGGGAAAATGTAGATGATGGCTGCCGTGGCAATGGAAAGCGGGAGCGCCATCGGCTGGTTGAGGATGTAGACGTTGCCCACCTGCAGCGTCATATCGCGCAAAAGACCGCCGCCCAGGCCGCAAACCACCGCGAGCGCAACTGCACCCACCAGGTCGAGTTTGTGCTCGCGCGCAACCAGTACACCCGAGATCGATGCAGCGACAACGGCGAACATCTCGAGCCAAAACGGAATAGCGACCATGGCATCCGAGGCATGTGAGGTAATGGTCATAGCGGCGACGACGGGCAAGATGGGGTCCTTTGGATTACGGATTTGGACAATGCCCGTACATAGTACATGTTCAGCGCCGATTGCGACCCTATTGCTCGGCAAACGGTCGGGACTGGGTACGGTCATAGGTTCCATGTTTGGGAATCCGGGTTGATGCCGAACGCGATGGGGGCGTGGCTGAATAGGAGGGATGTCCAAATTTTGAGCGGAGCTCAAAATTTATCCGGTCGGCTTACGCCGACCGCGCTGCGCTAAAAACGCGCCACGGGCGCGTTTTCTTTACGCTCCGCGCCCTGGCGGGTTCGAATCCCTCCTCCTTCGTCGTATTTGTTTGTAAGGGACTCAAAACAAAAAAGCTCCCATTCTCGGGAGCTTTCTCAATCTAAATGGCGGAGGAGGAGGGATTCGAACCCTCGTGACCTTATACAGGCCAAACGGTTTTCGAGACCGCCGCATTCAACCACTCTGCCACCCCTCCGCGTGGGGTAAAAACAAAGCAGGCTCGAAGGCCTGCTTTGGAATTAACTGGCGGAGAGTCAGGGATTTGAACCCTGGAGACGCTTTTGACGCCTACACGATTTCCAATCGTGCTCCTTCGGCCACTCGGACAACTCTCCGTTAAATGCGAAAGTTAGTATACACGAGGAATCGCAAGGTGCAAGCCGAAAACTTAGCATTTTTTAAAACGCTTGGCCGCACTTGGCGTTGCAGTGGGGTTTGAGGTGCCAAAAAACGGCTTCCGACCAGCGTGGTTGATCAACTCAATTGTTCAAAAAGGGTATTCATAAGCGACTTGGCAATGAATTTAAAAATCTTTGGTTGGTGCTGTGGGCCACTGGTATGCATTTTGCGACCACAGCCTTGTGCCCGTTGACCTGCGGCTTGGCTCAGCTTGTCCCCACGGCACCGTATCTTGCCCACAGATCCGTCAAGCTTTTGGTCAGCATTTGGTTGGAATGCGCATGAAACGTGGTGCGAGCATGGGCATATGTGGAGGTCATGAGGTTGTAGCTGCATATTCTTGCGGCCTGAGAGGTTGAAAGATATTATTACCAAGTCTTTTCCTGCTTCAGGCGCACCTTCACGACCTGAAGCCACATTTGCCCAGAGGAGGTGACAATATGAAGGCTTATGAACTGCTGTTCTTTGTTGACCCGTCGCTCGACCCCGAGACTCGTCTCGCTGTTATGAAGCGTATCGATACCACGATCGCTGAGGGCGCTGGCAAGGTCGACTCCGTTGACGAGTGGGGCAAGCGCAAGCTCGCCTACGAGATCAACGACCTCACCGATGGTGACTACACCCTCATCAACTTCCACGCAGATCCTACCCAGATCGCCGAGCTTGATCGCGTCCTGCGCATCACCGACGCTGTGGTCCGCCACATGATCGTCCGTCGCGACGACCAGGAGTAAGACTGTCGTTTTGGACTGGGCTTGTGCCCCAAGAGGAAGTAGTGAGTTATGAGCATCAATCGAGTGAACATCACCGGTAACCTCACCCGCGATCCCGAGCTGCGCGCCACCGCCGGCGGAACCCAGGTTCTGTCCTTTGGCGTCGCCGTGAACGATCGTCGCCGCAACGCGCAGACTGGCGAGTGGGAGGACTATCCCAACTTTGTCGACTGCACCATGTTCGGCACCCGCGCCGAGGCCGTGAGCCGTTTCCTGGCAAAGGGAAACAAGGTCGCGATCGAGGGCAAGCTGCGCTACAGCTCTTGGGAGCGCGACGGTCAGCGCAGGAGCAAGCTTGAGGTCATCGTCGATGAGATCGAGTTTATGAGCTCCCGTGGTGGCCAGGGTGGCTACGATCAGGGCGGTTACGCCCCCGCAGCTCCCGCGCCCGCAGCACGTCCTGCCGCACCGGTGGCCACGCCGCCCGCGGTCGACGTCTACGATGAGGACATCCCGTTCTAAGGGTTGTTCACCTATTTTTGAGTGAGAGGCGGCTTCGGTTCGCCGAAGGTGCCAAATGAAAGGTATTTTGACATGGCTAATGATTTTTCTGCACGTCAGCCGCGTCGTAAGTACTGCCAGTTCTGCAAGGAGAACACTGAGTTCATCGACTATAAGGACACTCAGCTTCTCCGTAAGTACATGACCGATCGTGGCAAGATCAAGCCCCGTCGCGTCACTGGCGCTTGCACGCAGCATCAGCATGACATCGCCAACGCCATCAAGCGCGCCCGCGAGATGGCTCTCCTGCCGTACACCGTCCCCGTGGTTTCCTCTCGTGGCAACCGCGACCGCGGCTAAGAAGGGAGACGCATCATGAAGGTTATTCTTCTCGATGAGATCAAGGGCAAGGGCGGCGAGGGTGACGTCGTAGAGGTCGCTCAGGGTTACGCTGAGAACTTCCTGTTCCCCAAGAAGCTCGCTGTTGCCGCCACCAAGGGCAACCTCAAGCAGCTTGACGAGCGTCGCAACAACATCGCCAAGCGCGAGGCCGTCCGTCTGGCTACCGCCAACGAGACCAAGGCTGCCTTCGAGGGCAAGACGGTTACCGTTGACGTCAAGGTCGGCGACGAGGGCATCCTCTTTGGCTCCGTTACCGCCGCTATGATCGCTGACGCCATCAAGGCTCAGCTCGGTATGGACATCGACCGCAAGCGCGTCGAGCTCGGTAAGCCCATCAAGGTTGCCGGTGCCCACACCGTTGCCATCTCGCTGTACCGCGAGATCAAGGCCGAGGTTGTCGTTCTCGTCGGCGTTACCGCCGAGGAGCTCGCTGCCGAGGCTGAGGTCGAGGAGGCCGCTGAGGTCGCCGAGGCCGAGACCGCCGAGGTCGAGACTGAGGCTGCTGCCGAGTAGCATTTGCTGCAACGCAACAATCTTGTTCTAAGAAGGGCGCTCTGGGAAACCAGGGCGCCCTTTTGTTTTTTGCGCTGAGTGAGTGTCATAGTGAACGTCGCGTCGAAGTCCTGTGTACAGGACCGTTCATCCGTTTGGTTCGGTGATGATTGGCCGCGTGCGGCGTGTTTTGGGACCGTGGCTGATACTATGGATGCTCGCAAGCGATATGAATGAGGATGCTCATGGCATATGACGATAGGGAGACCGGGCTGACGGTTGAGGACCGCGGCTCAAAGTTGGGTCTTCCCCAAAACCAAGATGCAGAGGCCAATGTACTGGCCGCTATGCTGCTATCGCCCGAGGTGGTCGAAGAGGCCCAGGTCGAGCTGCAGCCCGATGACTTCTACCGGCCCATTCATAAGACCATCTATACCGCGATGGTCGATATGTACAACAGTCGCATTCCCATCGACTCCATTTCGCTGATCGATTACCTGCGAAGCATCAACAAACTCGATGCCGTGGGCGGCGAAGCGTACATTTTGGAGTTGATGGGTCAGACCCTGTCGCTCGTCAACTGGCAGCACCATGCCGCCATCGTTCGCCGTGATTCGATGCTGCGTGAGCTGATCGGCGCCACCAACGAGATCAACGCGCTGGCATATAACGCCCCCACCGACACCAAAGAGGTTGTCGAGCTGGCCGAGAGCAAGCTGCTCAAGGTTACAGCGCGCGAGGTCAAGTCGAGCTACAAGACGCTGACCGAGTTTATGGTCGAGGCCTATAACGAGGCCGAGGAAGTGTGCCAGGCCGGTGGCCAGGCTGCGGGCGTGCCCACGGGCTTCCCGTCGCTCGACCGCATGCTCATGGGTTTTCGCGAGGGCCAGCTCATCATCATCGGCGCCCGTCCTGCTGTAGGTAAGACGTCGTTCGCTCTGAACCTGGCACTTAACGCTGCCGCTGCCGGTTATACCGTCGGCTTTTTCTCGCTGGAGATGTCGGGCAAGGAAATTGCCCAGCGTCTGATTTGCGCCTACGCCATGATTTCGATCAGCGACTTCCGCATGGGCCGCATTAGCCCCGAGCAGTGGGCCAATATCAACGAGGCTACGCAGACCTTGTCCAAGCTCGATATTCTGATTGACGATACGCCCGGCACCACAGTGACCGAGATTCGCGCCAAGAGCCGCCGTATGCTCCATAACAAGGAGAAGGCAATCATCATCCTGGACTACCTGCAGCTGGTGAGTCCTCCGCCGGGACGCCGCTCCGAGAGCCGTACCGTCGAGGTCTCGGAGATGTCGCGTGGTTTGAAGATCATGGCCAAGGAGCTCAAGATCCCGCTCATCGCGCTGTCACAGCTCTCGCGTCAGGTCGAATCCCGTACCGGCAAGCGCCCGCAGCTTTCCGACCTTCGTGAATCGGGCTCCATCGAGCAGGACGCCGATATCGTTATGTTCTTGGACCGCTCCGCCGACGAGGCCGAAGCCTCGCGCGACGATCGACCCGACGAGGGCGTTACACGTATCGTCGTGGCCAAGAACCGTTCGGGCCCGATCGGCGACGTCGACCTGATGTTCCTGCCGGCATCCACCAAGTTCTATGAGCTTGATGGGGCACATGCCGAGGAGTAGGACAGGCGCCCGTTGCACGGGTATACTGGGAATGTTTTGTGCTTCTGCGTGCCGGCATGGCGCGTAGACAGGCCATGAATGTAAGGAGTAAACATGCCGTCAACCGTTTTGGTCGGTGCCCAGTGGGGCGATGAGGGCAAGGGTAAGATTTGCGACCTGGTCGCCGGCGACTTCGATGCCGTCGTGCGCTACTCGGGAGGCAACAACGCCGGCCACACCATCGTCGTCAACGGCAAGAAGTACGGCCTGCACCAGGTGCCTTCCGGCATCATGTATTCCGACCACGTGTCGGTGATCGGTAACGGCTGCGTCGTCAACCCCAAGGTTGTCCTTGAGGAGATCGACATGTTCGAGGCCGACGGCATCACCACCAAGAACCTCAAGATTAGCGGCAACGCGCATGTCATCATGCCGTACCACATCGATCTGGATGGCGCCTTTGAGCAGAAGCTCGGCAAGAAGAACATCGGTACCACCAAGCGTGGCATCGGTCCGTGCTATCAGGACAAGATGGCCCGCATTGGCCTGCGCATGCAGGACATGCTGGACGAGGCGCTGTTCCGCGACAAGCTGGAGACCGCTCTCGCCCGCGTGAACCCCGAGCTCGAGCTCATCTACAACCTGCCCACCTACACCGTGGACCAGATTTGCGACGAGTACCTGCCGATGGCCGAGCGCCTGCGTCCCTACATCACCGAGACGAGCCTGCTGCTCAACAACATGATCGATGAGGGCAAGAACCTGCTGTTTGAGGGCGCCCAGGCGACGCTGCTCGACATCGACCACGGCACCTATCCGTACGTGACGTCTTCCAACTGCACCGCCGGCGGTGCCATCACCGGCTCTGGCGTGGGCATGAAGAACGTCGACCGCGTGCTGGGCGTCATGAAGGCCTATATCACCCGCGTCGGTTCGGGCCCCATGCCCACCGAGCTTTCCTATGAGTCCGAGGCCGGCCACACGCTGACCGAGGAGGGCTATGAGTACGGCGTGACCACCGGTCGCCGTCGTCGTTGCGGCTGGTTTGACGGCCCTATCGCCAACTATGCCTCGCGCGTCAACGGCCTCACCGACATCGCCGTGACCAAGCTCGACGTGCTTTCGGCTTTCGACACCATCAAGGTGTGCGTTGCCTACGACGTCGATGGCGAGCGTTACACGAGCGTGCCCGAACACCAGGTGCGCTTTGAGCATGCCAAGCCCATCTACGAGGAGCTCCCTGGCTGGAAGTGCGATATCACCGGTTGCCGCAGCTTTGAGGAGCTGCCGCAGGAGGCTCAGGACTACGTGGCGTTTATCGAGGATCTGGCACACACCCGCGTGACGTTCATTGGCGTTGGCGCTGGTCGCGAGCAGATCATCAACCGATTCTGGAAGTAATCGGGACTATTTGGTTATTGCGATATACCCCTTTGCAGCCCGGACGGGCGGCCGAGGGGTATATTTGCTTGCAAAGGGCTCGCGCGGAGCGGGCCGTTCATCCATAGAGGAGGCACCCTTGAAGGCGGACACTCAAACCATCGACATCCTGTTGTTGGGCAGCGGCGGCCGCGAGCATGCTTTGGCAGCCAAGCTCGCAGCATCACCGCGCGCCGGCAAGCTCTACATTGCGCCGGGCAACGGCGGCACCGCGAGCTGCGGCGAGAACGTTGTTCTCGACGACTGCGATCCTGCGGCCGTGGCGGCGTTTGCGCAGAGCCACGGATGCGGACTTGTGGTAATTGGCCCCGAGGCTCCGCTCGTGGCGGGCGTGGCCGACGCCGTGCGCGCGGCGGGTATTCCCTGCTTTGGCCCGGGTGCCGAGGGCGCCCAGATGGAGGGCTCCAAGCTGTTCTCCAAGCAGCTCATGGAGCGCGCCGGTATCCCTACGGCGGCCTACGGCTCGTTTACCGACGAGGCTTCGGCTCTTGCCTACGTGCGCGAGCAGGGCGCCCCGCTGGTCGTCAAGGCCGACGGCCTTGCCGCGGGCAAGGGCGTTATCGTGGCAACCGAGCTTGCGCAGGCCGAGGAGGCCGTGCGCGAGTGTTTTGGCGGCACCTTTGGCGATGCCGGCAACACCGTGGTTATCGAGGAGATGCTCGTTGGCCCCGAGTGCTCGCTGCTGGCCTTTACCGACGGCAAGACCGTTCGCCCCATGGCCACCTCGCAGGACCACAAGCGCGCGCTCGAGGGCGACAAGGGCCCCAACACCGGTGGCATGGGCGTCTACAGCCCGGTGCCCATCGTGACTGACGAGGAGCACGCCACGATGGTGAAGGTCATGGAGCAGACCGTGGCCGAGCTCGCTGTCGAGGGTATCGACTACCGCGGCTGCCTGTACGGCGGCTTTATGCTCACGCCTGCCGGCCCCAAGGTGCTGGAGTTCAATGCCCGCTTTGGCGACCCCGAGACGCAGGTCGTGCTGCCGCGCCTTAAGAACGACCTGGTCGAGGTCATGCTGGCTTGTGCCAACTGCGAGCTCGATCAGATTGAGCTCGACTGGCGTGACGAGTGGGCCGTGGCCGTTGTCCTGACGAGCGCGGGCTATCCCGGCAGCTACGAGAAGGGCAAGGTCATCACCGGTATCGCCGATGCCGAGGCCATGGAGAACGTGACCGTGTACCACGCGGGCACCGCCGTGGTGGACGGCCAGCTCGTGACCAATGGTGGCCGCGTGCTTGCCGTGACCGCTCTGGGCGACACGTTCGAGAACGCTCGCAACCTTGCCTACGAGGCCTGCGAGAAGATTGATTTTGAGGGCAAGACCCTGCGTCACGACATCGGCCTGCGCGCGCTGCGCGGCCGCGACGCCTGGGATGCCTAAAATCCGAGAGGAATGAGACGGATGGACGAGAAGAACGAAGAGCTCGTGGACGCGCAGATCGTCGAAGAGGACAGCCGCATGTATGGGCACGCCGAGGGCGAGCCTGGTGGCGAGGTCGCTGACGAGCCGGCACTGGTGCTGGGCGACGACGACCCGCACGATGCCGAGCTGCACGAGAAGATTCTTTCGGAGGAGTGCGCCTGGAAGGGCAAGATTCTCGACGTCCACCGTCTTGAGGTTGAGCTGCCCAACGGTCACCGCAGCGCCCGCGATATCGTTCGCCATCCGGGTGCGGCGGCCGTTGTGGCACTGACCGAGAGCGGCAAGATCGTACTGGTGCGTCAGTACCGCACCGCCATCGACCGCGTGACGGTCGAGATTCCTGCCGGCAAGCTCGACCCGGGCGAGGACCCGCTCGATTGCGCCAAGCGCGAACTGCATGAGGAGACGGGCTTTAAGGCTGGTCGTATTCGCTTTTTGACGTCGATTGTCACGTCCTGCGGTTTTTGCGATGAGATCATCCACATCTACTTGGCTACCAAGCTCGAGTTTGATGCGCCCAACCCCGATGATGACGAGTTTGTCAACGTGGACCTGGTGCCGCTGCACGAGCTGATCGACGCCGTGCTCGACGGCAAGATCGAAGACGCCAAGACCGTCGTAGGCGCGCTTGCCTGCGACAGCATCGCACACCGACTAGGCGGAACTGAGCTTTAAAAGCGAGGGCGACCCTGGGGCAAACACTACTGATTATTTTGTCCCAGGGTCTTACGTTATTGTTTTATCTCCGAGGACTGCATGTTTAAGAGGTTTTTTTCTTACTACGAGCCCCAGATGGGGCTTTTTGTTGCTGATACTGTTTGTGCTCTGGTGCTTGCCGCCATTGACCTTGCTTTTCCTATTATTCTGCGTAATTTGACCGGTGGGCTATTTACTCAGGGTCAGGCTGCCATTATGCAGGCGCTCGGCATGATCGCGGTGGGCTTGGTGCTGATGTATGCCGTCCGCTGCGCCTGCCGCTACTTTGTGAGCTATTGGGGCCACGTGATGGGCGCGCGCATGGAGTCCAAAATGCGCGAGGACCTGTTCGACCAGTATGAGCGCTTTAGCTTTGCGTACTTCGACCGCAACAGCTCGGGTGACATGATGAGCCGCGTGGTCAACGACCTGTTCGATATCTGCGAGGCGGCGCATCACGTACCCGAGTGGATCATCATCTGCGGTATCGAGATTATCGGCTCGTTTGTGATCCTCTTTACCATCGCTCCGGTGCTGGCGCTTGCCATGGCCGTGGTGACGGCGGCGTTTGCGGTCGTCATGTTTTGGCAGAACATGCGCATGCGCGAGGTCTTTAGCGACAACCGCAAGAAGATCAGCGGCATTAATGCACAGCTGCAGGATTCTCTGGCGGGCATGCGCGTGGTCAAGAGCTTTGCCAACGAGGAGACCGAGCGTGCCAAGTTCCGTGCCTCTAACGACCGCTACCTTTTGTCCAAGGAGAACATGTATCACGCCATGGGCGTCTATACCGCGACGTATGGCCTGCTCTCGGGTGTGCTCTATGTGATCGTGGTGCTGCTGGGCGGCTGGCTGGTCGCCAAGGGACAGCTGCAGGCGGTCGATATGGCGACCTTTGCACTCTATATTTCGCTGTTCTGCACGCCGCTTGAGACGCTCGTCAATTCGGCCGAAACGTATCAGAAGGCTATCGCCGGCTTTAAACGTATGGACGAGGTGCTCTCGACCGCGCCGGATATCCAGGACAAGCCGGGCGCTACGGATCTGCAGGTGACTGCTGGCGCCGTGGAGTATCACGACGTGTGCTTTAACTACGTGGATGTCGAGCTGGGCGAGGGCTATGCCGACGAGCGTCCCGTTATCGACCATATGGACCTGTCCATCAAGCCCGGGCAGACCATCGCTTTGGTTGGCCCTTCGGGCGGCGGCAAGTCCACGACCTGTTCGCTGCTGCCGCGCTTTTATGACGTGGCTACCGGATCCATTAGCATCGACGGTCAGGACGTGCGCGATGTGACGCAGCAGAGCCTGCGCCGCGCCATCGGCCTGGTGCAGCAGGATGTCTATCTGTTTGGCGGCACGATTGGCGAGAACATCGCCTACGGCAAGCCGGGCGCTACGGCAGAAGAGATCGCCGAGGCCGCCCGTCGCGCCAACATCGATGCCTTTATCGAGTCGCTTCCGCAGGGCTACGACACCGTAGTGGGCGAGCGCGGCAGCCGTCTTTCGGGCGGACAGAAGCAGCGCGTTGCCATCGCGCGCGTGTTTCTCAAGAACCCCAAGATCCTGATTTTGGACGAGGCGACGAGTGCTTTGGATAACGAGAGCGAGGAGGCGGTGCAGGAGTCACTCGAAGAGCTGGCACGCGGCCGCACCACGATTATCATCGCCCACCGTCTTTCGACCATTAAGCATGCCGATGAGATTGCGACCGTTGAGCATGGTCGCGTTGTGGAGCGTGGCACGCACGAGGAGCTTCTCGCCCGTGGCGGCACCTATGCCCGTTACTATCGAATGCAGTTCGAAGGTGCGCGTGCGCACGAGCTCGACTGATTGATATGACAGGAAGTTTATGGCTGACAAGAACCCTTTGACTCCGGAAGAAGTGACGGAGTTATTCTCCGAAATCGATGCATCCGGCGTCTTGGATCCCACGCTCGCCAAAAAGCGTACCGAGCGCATGCGTGAGAAGGAGGCTGCGGCCAAGCGCGGTGACAAAGCGGCGCTAGCGCAGCTGCGCAGCGAGGACCGCGCGAGCCAGGCAAAACATATCGACCCGCTGTCCGAGGACGATCCTTCGGGCTCGCAGGTGAGCCATACCATTACGAAGACCGCGATGGCCGTGGTCATCGGTATTTTGGTGCTGATCGTGGGCATGCAGATCGGCTACGGCGTGATGCGCCGTCTGAATACCGCCAACCTGTCCGAGAGCGTTTCGGTCGATACCGTTTCGACCGCGCTCAAGGGTGGACTTGAATGGGGCAACGGCTTTACGCAGTTCCCGCTCGACTTTACCGTCGATGAAGCCGATGAGCGCACGGGCACGGTCGAGGTGACGGTGTTGGACACATCGTCTGCCAACGAGCTCGAGCTGCTGTCCAACGGGCAGATTCAGGCCGCGGCGCTTGCGACCAACGCGTTGCTCAACGATAAGATCGACCGCGTGGTGTATAACGTTCACGCCTATATCGACGAGGATAGCAACATTCAGCACGATTCCTTCTTTGGCATGTTCCCCGCGCGCGGCCACCAGAGCGCCATTTTGACGTTCGTGTGGACCAAGAGCTCATCCAACGCCACGAGTATCGACTGGAAGATGCGCATCGTGAGTATGGATGACACCATCGCCGAGCGCATTCAGAAGCAGGTGAACTCGGTGTCGTCGTTGATTGAGGACCCGGTGGTGAGCCAGACCAAGATTGACGAGGAAAAGGCCGAGCGCGATCTGGAGCATCGTCTGCATGGCCGCGAGATTTTCCGCGGCGGCAAGCCCGATCGCACACCGTCCAAACTGCTGGAGCAGGATAAGAAAAAGTAAGACGTCATCATCCCGCGTGAGCCACAAGCCTCGCGGGATGATTTTTAATCCCCGTCCTAGAAAAATCATTATGCATAGAAAGTCATAATTATCATTTCGTAAACATTTCGATGAAATTAACGCCATGAGGCATGCTTACGGTTACAATACCGCGAGGCCTAACTACACACCTTTAAGCCGGTCCTGTGAGACCGGGAAGGAGAACTATGGCGAACAACCATACCGCGGGCGCTGCCGCCCGCACCTTCGCGCCCAGCGAGCTTTGCCAGCGTATGCTGGCCAAAACCAGCAAGGGCACCTGTGGTCCCTGCATCCTGTATCTTGAGGATGGGACCATTTTTTATGGACGTGCATGCGGCGCCGAGGGCACCGCGACCGGCGAAGTCTGCTTCAACACCTCGCTCGAGGGCTACTTTGAGGTCATGACCGACCCGAGTTATGCCGGCCAAATCGTAACCATGACCTATCCGCAGATCGGCAACTACGGTATCGACGAGACCGACGTCCAGTCGGCCTTCCCCGGCGACGCCGTGCGCTCTGCGAGCGCTCCGGCCATGCGCGGCATGATCGTTCGCGACATGTGCGCCACGCCTTCTAACTGGCGCTCGGCCGTCAGCGTGCCGGAGTACCTGCGCGCACACGGCATCGTTGCTATCGAGGGTGTCGACACCCGCGCTCTGGTGCGCCATCTGCGCGACAATGGTTCCAAGATGGGCATTATCTCGACCGAGATCTTCGACGTCGACGAGCTTGCCGAGCGTCTGGCCGCAGCGCCTACGCTGGTAGGCGAGAACCTGGTCAAGACCGTAAGTTGCCCCGCGCCTCATGAGTTTGTGGCCGCCGACCTGCCTGCCACGCATGGCTTTGCGCTTTCGGCTGCCGCTCCTGCCCGTCACAAAGTGGTCGCCTACGACTGCGGTGTGAAGCGCGGCATTCTGGAAGGGCTGGTCCGCGCCGGCTGCGACCTTACCGTCGTGCCGTGGAATACGCCCGCGAGCGAGGTGCTCGACATGAATCCCGACGGCGTCTTTTTGTCCAATGGCCCCGGCGACCCCGACGCCGTGGTGGAGACCTACGAGCAGGTGCAGCAGCTGATCGGCAAGGTGCCGGTCTTTGGTATTTGCCTTGGTCACCAGATGATCAGCCTGGCCTGCGGCGCCCAG
>JAXKGH010000212.1:0-16230 GCA_036550475.1 Collinsella sp.
GATTGTGCGCGGCGGCCTCAACTCGATTCCGCGCGGCCAGTTTGAGGCAGCGCAGAGCCAGGGCTTCGGCTTCTTTGCCACCATGCGCTACATCATTCTGCCGCAGACGTTTAAGACGATCATTCCGGCGCTGTTTAGCCAATGCACGACCGTCATTAAGGACAGCTCGTATCTTTCGGGCATCAACGTGGCCGAGCTCATGTACACGGCAAACGTCGTGATGGCCCACGCGATCGACCTGTCGCAGGTGCTTATGCTCTACGGCCTGGTGTTTGCGATGTACTTTGTGCTCAACTTTGGTATCTCGCTGCTGGTGAGGGCGTATCAACGTCGTATCGTAGCCGCATAGCCTGGCTTTCCCTGGCACCCAACCTTGGCCTTCAAACCGTCGCTCGCGTACCAAAGTACGCGTCGCTCCTCTTTCAGGTCAATCTTGGGCACCAGGAAAACCCAGGTACGCTATCGTGGAAAAGGCGATAAACAGCCTATTTCTCATTTGTTAGAAAGGAATCGCGATGAGCGATCTGGTGAACAAGAAGAGCCCCGTGGTCATTACCATCGCGCGCGACTTTGGTGCCGAGGGCCACGAGATTGGCCGTATCCTTGCCAACGAGCTGGGGATTCCACTGTACGACAACGAGCTGCTGGTGCGCGCGTCGCTGCGCGCGGGCGTGTCGCTCGATAAGATGGCGGCCTATGATGAGCGTCTGGCCGTGGAGAACATGGCGTTTCTGCCCGACCGCTACGATGCCCGTTCGTACTCGGACAAACTGTTTCAAAAGATGAGCCAGGTGATTTTGGACCTGGGCGAGACCGAGAGCTGCATTATCGAGGGCCGTCTGTCAGATTACCTGCTGCGCAACAATCCCAACCACATCGCCGTGTTGGTGACCGCTCCCTTTGAGGACCGCGTCGAGATCGTTCGCAAGAAGCGTGGGCTCAACAAAAAGAAGGGCGCCAAGCTGGTCAAGCAGCAGCAGAAGGCGCGCGAGGCGTTCTACAAGCGCTACAGCGCCGGCAAGTGGAAGATGACGAGCGGAAAGGACATCGTCGTCAACCGCGCCAAGCTGGGCCGCGAGGGCTGCAAGGACGTCATCGCCGCAGCCTACCGCTACAAGCTGGCACAGCTCGAAGGCTAACCGACCAAAACCACCGCAAAGGGGACACCTTTGTGGTGGTTTTTGTTTTAGGTCGAGGGGAAGGCTTTGGTGAGACCGGCGCGCGTTTGCGTGTCGGTCTTTTGGTAGATGGAGCTCAGGTGGCGCTGCACCATACGCATCGAGATACCGAGCTCCTCGGCGGTCTGTTTGAGCGGGCGCTCGTCTTGGGTTACGGCGAACAGCACGTCGACCTCGCGTGGGGTGAGACCGTGGTCGGCGATGAAGGCCTGGCGCTGCTCCTCGATGGTTGGCGCGGCGAGTGCTTCCTCGGCAAGCTGTTGATGTTCGCGCTCCTGCTCGGTTTGGGGCAGGCGGAACAGCCCGGCAGCAACGAATGCCACGCTGGCCGCCACGAGCAGCACAACCGCGCCGATCATGATGAGGGCAACATTGTCCGAGGTCACGAGTGCCAGCGAGATTCCCGATGTAGTGAACGCGCACATGTTGTTGGCGGCGCGTCCCATGCCGGCCCAGAGGGCGGGCGCATGCATGCGCGGTGCCAGCTGTGTAAAGGTGGCGGTGAAGAACGTGACGAAAAAGCCCGAGCTCAGGTAAAAGACGATAAGGCCCAGGTTGGGATCGGCCCCGGCCTCTACGGCTAGGATGGAAATGGTCGAGAGTACGGCGATGCCGAGCATGACGAGTCCCATGTATCGGCGTTCGGCAAGGTCGAAGATGATGCCGGCGACCAGGCCGCTCGCTGCCAAAAAGAGTCGCGGCCAGGTCTGCACCGCGATGGTGCCGTGGGCGTTGGAGAACGTGACCACGTTATCGAGCGCGGAGAACAGGCAGGCCAAGATCATGACGAGCGCGATGCTCCAACATGCTTGCTTGGCGAGGGCGTGCGAGGGTTCGGTAAAGGGATTGACGTCGTCGCTGGGGATATCGGCCGCCTCTTGGCGCGCGGCGCTGAGGGCGGAGATGACGATCGTTGCCGCGCCTAGAATGATGAGCTCAACGATGCCGCCGCAATCGAGCAGGTTGATCGCGAACTGCATCAGGATGCCCGCGGCGTATGCCGCTCCGGCGCCGGTGGCGAGTTTGGGGTCATCTTGGAACGTCAATGCGAAGGTGTGGTGCGCCGCGGCACCCAGTAGGCCGAGTCCGAGGAATGACATGCACCCCAGAATCTCGAGCGCAAGCGTGCCCGCGGGGAACTGAATCTGGGTCAATCCCAAGATGGCGATGGGGACGGCAGCGGTGACGATTGCCTGGGGCTGCCTTTTGCGCTGGGCGAGGGCCAGTAGCGGCGCATATCCGATAAAGCCGAGCACGCTGGCGCCAAGAATGAAGCCTTGCGCGATTACAACGCGTTCGGCACCGGCGAGCAGCCCGACATTGATGTCGAAGCGAAACTCGGCGGCAAGAAAGGCAAAGGTGAAGAGCGCGAGGGCCAGAAGCGCGTTGATTTTAGACCTGCTCAGGTTCAAGGACGGTCCTTTGGGTGGACGAATAATCGTGTCCTCGATTGTAGCGTTCCCGGGACGAGTGTGGCGATGGCGAAATCATATTGAATTAAACCGCAGGTAGAGGCCTAGGTTCACATCTACGAACCTAGGCATATGGAGTCATTTGGCACATCTTGGTGGTACAGGACCACCACAAAGGGGACAGGCACATCTTGGTGGTATGTCCCTGCGACCAAGGAGGCCGTTATGTACGGAAGCCACTTTGACAAGCAAACCCAACGCGAGCGTACCTGCTCGCTGGTTCACGGTACCTGGCGTTGTGTGGGTGCCAAAATCGCTTGCGCTGGTGCGTGTGCGCTTATGGTCGGCCAGCTGCTGCTGCCGAGCGTGGCTCTGGCGACGGAATGCGCCGATCCCGCCGCCGGGACGGATGAGGTTGCCGCGGCTCCGGTGACGCCGACGGTTGCGGAGGATACGGCTGCAACGACCGTACCAGCTGCTTCGACCGCGCCTGCAACCGATGCTGCTCCGGCGGCGCAAGCCACCGTTGAGCCTCAGCAGACAATCCCAGCCGATGCCGCCAATGAGTCTAGCGGTGCTGCGCTCGCTGGGCAAAACGCTTCTGGCGACGACAACGCCGCCATGCCGGCGAGCAACGCCATCATGCCCTGCGGTGTGACCGATGTTGTTGGCGGCAGCGACGTTAGGGTCAATACGACCGTGGTTCCCCACTACACGAACTGCGAGCTTCCGGACAACATCACGCTCGAAAAGGGCCAGTCGTATACCCATGATTTTCCCGATGTTGAGGGTGGCATTCCAGAAGCGCTTGCGAGCGAAGTCGTCGAGGTTAAGTACTACAGGGCCGATGCCGCTTCGGGCACTCTGGTCGAAGTTCAGGATGCGTCCATGTCCGACGTGACGGCTCGCTTCGAACCCGTTGGCAATCACATGAGGCTGACGCTGACCTTTACGGGTGGCGCTGCAGGCGGCTCGTATCGACTCACGCGCAATGAGGCTCTCTATATTGGCACGGCACTGGAGTATACCGGAACTGACTATGAAGGCAGCTCGACTATCCTCAACAAAACCAGGTACGATTATTACCTCCGCTACGTCATCAATAGTGAAATTACGCTCGTTGCATCGGAAAACGAAGCCCTCCATAACCTGGACGTCAACGACGTGAAGACCGACTACGCGCCCGGCGAGGCGCCGCGCGCGACCGCGACGATCTTCGCTGCTGACGCCGACAAGTACGAGATCGCCTATGAGTGCTGGGAAGAGATGGAGCTCGATATGGAATCCGGGGAGTCGGTACCCGTTGCCTTCTGGTATTCCGACCCCGCAAAGTACACGCCGGGCATGAAGAAGATTGACCACTTCGAAGAGGGAAAGTTCTACATGTACTCCGTTGAGCTGAGGCTCAAGGGCGACAATACCGTGGCCGATGACTGCAATATGAACGTCAACGGCCATTGGGTGCACCACATCAAGACAGTCAACGGTGTCTTCGCGCCAAACGCTGACAATATGCTGTGCGAGCAGCCGATCGACGAATGGCGGGCCATCGACGTTATCGAGATCAACGGTGCCATGACCACCTTTAAGGCAGGCGACAGGCCGGTCTTTACGGCGGGTACTCCGGCGGGTTCCGACTCTATTCTCCAGTGCGAGTTCTGGACGGGCAGCGACGGCAGCGAAGTAAATTCCGTTGAGTTCTGGGACCAGCACATCACCAACCATATCGACGCGTTTAAGCCCGGTGTGACCTATCGTTACGGCCTGTACTTTAAACCGGCGCGTGGTTTCTACTTTACGCCCAATACCAAGCTGAAGATCAATGGGGTTGAGTGTGGCTATCAGGTGGGCGAGGCGAGTGAGGTTGATCCCGAGAGCGGCTGGATCTACACCCTGTGGCTCAACACCGATCTGACGTTTACGCCCGAAGCCACGCCCACTCCCGATCCACAGCCTACGCCGGATCCCAAGCCGACGCCGCAGCCTGGGGTGAAGCCCGCGGCCAAGCCGGCCACGACAACCGCCACGACCAAGACGGTTGAGAAAACCACGCAGGCCAAGAAGGGCGATGCTGTCCTGGCTACCACGGGAGATACCACCGCGATGACGGTCGCCGCCCTAGGCATCGCCGGCGCGACCGTAGCCGCCGCCGGCCTCGCCGCGACCAAGCGCCGCAAGCATTAGAGCTGGGTGACGGCTCTCGTTCTCGGCCTCAGCAAAATCTCAATCTGTAACACCAAGCCAGATATTTGGGCTCCAGGTGTTACAGATTGAGACGAACTGTTCGGCCGCCAATCTAATGTCTCGATCTGTAACACGTAGCGGGGAATTTGGTCTCTAACTGTTACAGGTTGAGACAAAGCGGAGGCGGCTGGCGCAATATCTCGATCTGTAACAACTACGATGCTCAACAGGGCTTAACTGTTACAGATTGAGAAAAACTGGCCGACCAAGTCCCAAACCACCACAAAGGTGCCTGTCCCCTTTGTGGTGGTTTGCGCAGGTAGAACGGTAGGTTCGTATATATGAACCTACCGTTCGCTTTGTTTTTGAACAACGATTACGCTGGATGACTTTTGGTTTGCAGGAAAGGAACGACCATGAGGTGGACTACTGCTCGAGCGCTTTGCCGACGGCTGACGGTTGCCACGGTGACCCTCGCGATGGTGACGGGTTCGTTTCCCGCGGGCGCGTTTGCTGAGGCCCTCAACACCGACGGCACTTTTGTGCAGACGGATAACGGCCAAGCAGCCGACGCCGCTCCCGCCGATTCGGCTGACGCCCAAACGTCAGACTCTGCTTCCGCCGACCCCGCGCCCGATGCCGGCGCCGCCGACCCCACAGTGCTCGATAGCGGTGATACCCCTACGCCCCCGCCCTCCGAGATTGCATCGGCGGCGGGCCTAACGGGCGCCGGGCAGACCGAGAGCACACCTGCGGGTACGCTCGCCACTGATCTTGTCGAGGGCAAGGAACTCGCCGAGCAGTAGAAGCAAGAGGAGGCTTCCGGTGCCGAGGCAACCTGGAACGAGGAACTTGGACTCTGGGCAACCTCGAAGGGCACTACGGGCGTAAAGGGTGAATACGACGATGGCTACGTGGCCGGCGAGCAGACCCCCGCGCAGTACTACTTCTCGATCGATAACCTCACCAACGAAATTTCTATCGAGTATGGCGACGCGGGCATTACCACGTTGGAGGTGCCCTCGACCATCGACGGCAAAAATGTCGTGAGTCTTAAGGGCATGGGAAACGTTGCGCTCACATCAATTACGTTTGCCCCCGATTCGCATATCCGCTCTGTGGGCGGTTTGGGCGGCAGCAGCATCAAGGAAATCGCACTGCCCGATTCGGTTGAGGAACTGGGCTGGAATGCGTTTACCGGAAGCAAGACACTTCACACGGTGACCTGGCCCAACAACGCGGCCTTTACCACGATTCCCGAGCAGGCCTTTGAGGGCTGCGAACAACTTGACGACAATGTGGTGGCAACGCTGCCGCCTTCGGTTAAGACTATCGACTATCGCGCCTTCGCCAATTGCGGCGTACCGCAGTTCTATGTCTCGGACACAACGGTACTCACCTTTACGCAGATCAACGTGCCGGGCACGGTGGAGCGGATTGAGCGCTATGCCTTTGACGGGTGCTCCTTTGTGTCGTCGGTGACGATTGGCGATGGTGTCAAATCTATCGGGGCGCTCGCGTTCGCCTCTCTTGATCCTGCGATTGCCGGCAAAGAGATTGTGCTACCCAAAAGCGTGGAAATGATAGAGTGGGGAGCTTTTGAGAACACGAGATACGGAAACGAGACGAACCATAATGCCGTTGCCCTGCGCGTGATGAACCCCGATCTTCAGTTTGGTGAGGCGGGCTATCCGGGCGACTATAATGAGCGCGTGACAATCGATGGCGTAACGTATGCGATTCCCTTTGGTGAAGGCCAGACCATCTATGCCTATGCGACCGATTCGGCTGGCAACCCCTCGATGGTCAAAAAGCTTGCCGATGCCGTGGCCGATCGCAAGGACTCCGTCGATTCCTCGAAGCCTGCCTACACGTTTGAGTGGATGGGCGAGGCGGCCCAGGTGACGGGCAAACTTCCCCAGAGCGCGACGGCTACACTCGTGCAGGCGGGGCAGTCCACGCCGCTGGCGGTTGGCGATGACGGCAGCTTTACAGCGGACGCTCTCTCCAAGACAGCAGCCACCCTGCGCATTTCGCTCAGCGGTTACTATGACATGGTGCTGGCGCGCCCGGGCGACCAGATGACGGGCACATGGAATATCGGAGAGATTAAGGCTGAGGACTTTACCAAGATTCCGGCTTCGCGCGCGATTGAACTTAATGTGGCCTATCTCGAACCGGTCGCAGGCCAGGATAAGACCGAACGCATTGAGCTCGATAGTCTCGATAACATCGATCTGACGGTGAAGAGCGGCGGCAAGACGCTTAAGCCTGCCAAGGGCGACAAGGAAAACGACTACCGTATCCAGGGTACAGCGCTCGTGGTGTCGCAGGCCATTGCCGATGCAGACCAGGATCTGGAGATAACGCTCGAGCCCAAAGACAGCCTCAAGCTGGGTGGGGCGACGGCGACGGTGAAGCCTTCGGCCGGCAAGGTCGATATCGACTTGAAACCCTGGGGCACGGCGACGGTCACGACCAAGGGCGACTACCAGGGCGCCAACCGCGTGCTGGTGTTCCGTACGTCCGACGGCAAGCTAGTCGCCGACGGCGTCACCTATTTGATGGGTTACGAAGACGATGGCACCACGCCTATCATGAAGGCCGAGACGCCGCGCCTTAAGGCCGGTTCGTACACCATCGTCGCCTTTAACAAGACGAGCTACGACATCCAAGCGACGAGCTATTCCACGTTTAGCCGCCTAGGGCTGACCGTGGGTAAGCATATCGCGCAAAAGCAGGTGAAGATTGAGGACGGCAAACAGCTCGACGTGACGCTCGACGTCCCCACGTTTGACGTGGAGACGTATCGTGCCGAGCGCGGGCTGACGGCGGGCTCGGTTATCGCTGATTCGTCCGCGGTCGTTGGCGCGGAGACCGAGCTGCGCATTCATTACGAGCTCAAGGACAGCCAGACTGCCAAGATTGAGATTCCTCTGGCCAAGGATGCCGTCGAGGATGTGTCCGCAGGCGCTCGCGAAGCCGGCGCCAGCTCCGATGCCATGTGGGCTGCCACAACTTGGGAGGGCGACAACCTCGTTCTCGATATGAAGAAGAGTGCGGGCGCCGATGTGTTTGTGCGCTTTAAGCCTAAGGCCGCGGGCATCTATGCCGTCTCGCCGCTTATTACGCTGGGCGAGGTGACATTGCCGCTGGGAAGCACCACGCTTGAGGTTAGCGGATCGCGCATCGAGGTCGACAACACCGACGTTCACAGCCTGCTGGGCAATGTGGCCTACGTTTATGCAGCGCCGGGCAAGAGCGTGCAGCTCACCGTGGGGACGGGCTCGTCGGCTGCAAAGTACACCGGCAAGACCAATAAACTCGGCCGTGCCAAGATTGAATACGAACTGCCGCAGGATACGCTTGCCGCCGAGCGTGTGACGCTCGAAGCGCGCGTGGGCTCGACCGATGTCGCCGCCGCTGCCGCAGAGGTGACGGCTCGCAATTATGTGCGCTATGTTCCGGGTGCTTCGGTCTGGAACTTTGATGTGACGTATCGTGGCGGTACGCAAAACCTGGTCAAGGACGGCAAGGACACCGGCAAGGGCCTGTGGACCTTCCATCATCTGCCACAAAAGAAGAATGCCTACTGGACCTTTGACATCACGCTCGAGGTGGGAAACGAAGAGGCCGCCGACACGCTCGACCTGTACGTGGACTGCGTGGATGGCAAGACGGTGACGATTCCTCTGACTCAAAAGTCGCGCGAGGGCACCCGCGTGCGCTATGCGGCGGAGTATGTGGACGAGGGTTACCTTAAGCTGCTCGACGAGTTTAACAAGGCGAATGACTCGACCTATGTGAACTGCGGTAACTTTGAGCAGATCTTTATGCCGCAGACCTACCGCATCTCCAATGCTCAGCTTATGACCATGCTGAGTTTTGACGCCAACGCTTCGGCCAAAAAGCATTCCGCCGCGGCCGAGGAGCGCCAGCAGGAGTTCTCGAATGCCGTGCAGCAGTGGCACGAATATATGATGGATAACTCGTTTAATGATGTCGACGAGGCCTTTAACGACGCGATTGACCAGATGGTCGCCGATGCGTTTGCCGAGGAGGACAAGGACGGTAAAGAGGACGAAGCCCAAGGTGGAGCTGCCCGTAAGGCTCGTCGCGCCCCTGCCGCCAGCGACGGCGAGGGTGATGGTGCTGGCAACGACGAGGCCGCGCAGTTTGCGGCTGAGCTCAAGGCCGCGGTCGGCGGGTCGGCGGCGCTGCTAACCCAGCAGGGCGACAGCTATGGCGTCAATGTGGACAAGATGATCTTTGAGGATGCTTACGGCACCAGCGAGGATTGGTATCAGGAACTCGCGGCGGCCCAGGGCGCGAATGCTGCGGATGCGGCCGCCATCAAGGAGCTCGTCGACCATGTATCGCGAGCGGAGTTTATTGCCCAGCAGGCCGAGGACCTGGTGGGCCAGTCGATGGGTATCGGCCAGCTCAACCAATACGGAAGCTGGAATGACGCAACCGCTGCGGCACTCAACAAGTGTGCGGGCATTAAGGCCAGCGAGTACAACGGCCAGTCGACGAGCGGGTTTAACGATTTGGGCCAGGCGCTCGGCAGCTCGCTGAGCTACAAGGCGGCTGACGACGATACCGTCAAGGGCTTTAAGGTCGCCGCGCCCGATGGCGAGCAGACGGCCTATATCGAGTCCGAATTTATCGAGAACTCCAATAACAACAAGAACCAGGCGCTGCTGTTTAACTCGATTGCCATGCAGTGCGACATTTTGGACGAACTGTACGATAACTGGAACGTGGTCCATAGCCTTAACAACTCCAAGGTCCGCGGGTGGCTCATGGCCTGGAAGCTCAACGGCGATGTGAGCGCGCATATGAAGCTCATCCGTACGATTCGTTCGCTCAAGAGCTACAAGATCGAGTGCGAGATGTTCGGGCAGGTCTTTAAGACCGACGCGTGGAAGGCGGCGGGGCAGGCGTTTCCCGCGGCGACCCAGGGCATCGGCATCTTTACCGGCATTTACGGCGTGAACGATGCCAGCAAGAACTGGGAGAACGTGAACGTCCGTATGCAGAAGGTGAAGGGCGAGCGCGAGGGCTATGAGCTTCAGCATACGCGCTTGCTTGCCAAGCCCGAGAAGACCGAGGACGACTGGAAGTGCATTTACGCGCTGCGTGACGCCATGGAGAAGGCGCGTGCGTTTGAGGATCTGCTGTATCGCCAGCTCTGCCACGACAGCACCGATGTGGCGGTGGGCTCCATTATGACAATCGCCGGCGTGCTGACGGCCGGTTCGGCGGGTACCGTGGTGGGCGCTGCCTATGACGCGGCTTCGACCAGCGTAGGTTCGGAGCGCGCGATTAAGCTGACCAATGCCGAATGCGCCTACGATGTTGCCTGCGAGCAGGTGGAGCGCGCGTGTCAGAATCGTATTACGGTCAACTGGGGCGAGCTGACCGATACCGAGGTCTACAAGGCCAACAAGGACGGCTTGATCTCGGACGAGAAGATGCAGTCGATCTTCGAGGCGCGTTATCGCAATGTGGCTGCCAAGGCTGCACCCGACCCTGCGGGCGTGGTGTACGAGGGCCTACTGTCCAATACGGTTGAAGGCGCGACGGTTGAGCTGTGGAGCGCCGACGATGCGGCCGGTACCAATGCAGTGCGTTGGGATGCCGAGGAGTATGAGCAGGACAATCCGCTTGCAACGGGTGCGGACGGTGCATACAACTGGAATACGCTGACCGGCTGGTATCAGGTGCGCGTGACCAAGGACGGGTATGAGGAGGCGCGTTCGGCTTGGCTGCGCGTGCCGCCGATTCAGACTGAGGTGAACATTGGCTTGGTGTCGACGGCGGCACCCGAGGTGGCCTTGGCCCATGCCTATACCGATTGCATCGAGGTTGAGTTTGCGCAGTATATGGATGCGAGCGACGATGCCCTGGCCGCGCTGGATGCGCAGGGGCTGGGCGACGTGACGTATAAGTGGCTCGACAAACAGGACGATCCCAATGGCAAGCCGCTGTCTCGCGTGCTGCGTATTCGCTATGCCGATGCGCGTGAGGCGGGCTCGACGGTGGCGTTTGAGCTCGACGGTGCTCGCAACTACGCCGGCACGGCCATGGCGCGCTGGGCAAGTGGCGAGCTTGTCGTGGGCGTTCGTGCCGACAAGCTCAAGCTCAACGTGGAGCAGGCCGTGACCATGCTTGAGGGCAGTGACTTTGAGCTGGTGGCGCACGTGACCGATAAGGCGGGCAAGCCGTTTGCGGGCGCGAAGGTTAGTGTTGGGCTGGAGTCCTCGGCTATCTGCTCTGTCGATGCCACCCAGGCCGTGACGGGCGAGGACGGCGCGGCGACGTTTGTGCTGCATGGTGCTCTGCCCGGTTTGACAACGTTGACGGCGGCGGTGGACGGCACGCCGCTGTCCAAGCAGGTCGACGTTCGCGTGTCTGCCGAGGCAGTGCGACCGGCGCGACCGGTGGCGACGATTGGTGCGACGACGTTTGGTGCATGGTCGCCCAAAGAGAACTACATTACGGTGCCCAAGGGCACGAAGCTGGAGCTTTCGGCCGAGGATGGCGCGACGATTTGGTACACCACCAACGACACCTGCCCCTGCCGTGACGAAGGCCGTGTAAAGTACACCGAGCCCATTGCGCTCGATAGCAACATGTATGTGCGCATTGCGGCACAGCGCCCTGGCATGTCGTACAGCGAGTATTCCGAGCGTCTGAACATTACGATTACGGTGACCGATGAGGCGGCGCCTGAGCCGACGCCCGATCCCGAGCCGACGCCCGAGCCGGACCCGACGCCTGGCGACGGCGAGCAGGGCGGCGGTACGGACGGCTTTGGTGGCGCCGGGGTCCCTGCGGGCAGTTCGACTTCGACGACGACCACGGTGACGACGGACAAGTCCAAAGGTAAGGGCGAGAACGGCAAGAAATCCGGCGGCACGGAGCTTGCCAGCACGGGTGACTCCGCCGCGATGACGGTCGCCGCCCTGGGCATCGCCGGCGCAACCGTAGCCGCCGCCGGCATCGCCGCGACCAAGCGTCGCAAGCGCTAGGTTTTGGTGACGGCGCCTATCCTCGGCTTCAGTAAAATCTCAATCTGTAATACCAAACTGTCCAAAACGGCTCTAGATGTTACAGATTGAGATGAACTGTTCGGCTGCCAACCTAACGTCTCGATCTGTAACACGTAGCGAGGAATTTGGTCTCTAACTGTTACAGATTGAGACAAAGCGGAGGCGGCTGGCACAATATCTCGATCTGTAACAACTACAAGGCTCAACGGGCTCCAGGTGTTACAGATTGAGACAAAACGAGCAAGCAAGTCCCAAACCACCACTAAGGTGCCTGTCCCCATCGTGGTGGTCGGGCGGCCGGCATAGAAAAAGTCCCCGCCGGGCGTGTGCTCGACGGGGACTTTGCCGTTTGATGGCTAGCGCTGCAGGTGATTACTCGCCCAGCAGGCTCTTGGTGATGGAAGCGGCGGCCTTCTTGCCGGCACCCATCGCCAGAATGACCGTAGCGGCACCGGTGACGATGTCGCCGCCGGCCCAGATGCGGGGATCGGTGGTCTGGCCGGTCTCCTCGTCGGCGACGATGTAGCCCCACTTGTTGAGCTCCATCTTGCCGCCGATCTTCTTTGCGAAGGGGTTGGCGTTGGTGCCGATAGCCGAGATCGCGACGTCGCAGGGGATCTCCTCGATGGCGCCCTCGATGGGCACCGGGCGACGGCGGCCGGACTCGTCGGGCTCGCCGAGCTCCATCTTCTGGACCTTGACGGCGCATACGGAGCCGTCCTCGCCAGCGACAAACTCGAGCGGGGAGACGAGCGGCAGAACCTCGACGCCCTCGGCCTTAGCATGGTGCAGCTCGGCGCGACGACAGGGCATCTCGTCCTCGGTACGACGGTAGGCGATGATGGCGTGCTCGGCGCCCAGGCGCTTGGCGGTACGGACGGCGTCCATAGCCACGTTGCCGCCACCAAAGACGACGACGTTCTTACCGTGCTTGGTGGGGGTGTCGTACTCGGGGAACTTGTTGGCCTTCATCAGGTTCACGCGGGTGAGGTACTCGTTCGCGAAGAAGACGTTGGGCAGGTTCTCGCCGGGGACGTTGAGGAACTTGGGCAGGCCAGCGCCGGTCGCCACGTAGATGGCGTCGAAGCCCTGCTCGAACAGCTCCTCGGCCGTGGCCATGTTACCCACGACGGAGTTGTACTCAAACTTGACGCCCATGTCCTCCAGGCCGTCGATCTCGCGCTTGACGACTGCCTTGGGCAGACGGAACTCGGGGATGCCGTAGACCAGCACGCCGCCGCCGGTGAAGAAGGCCTCAAAGACGGTGACGTCAAAGCCGTTGCGGGCGAGCTCGCCGGCGCAGGTGATGCCGGACGGGCCGGAGCCGACGACGGCGACCTTCTTGCCGTTCTTGGGGGCCATCTTGGGCGTGGAGGCGAGCTCGGGGCGGTCACCCAGGAAGCGCTCGAGCTGGCCGATGGCCACGGGCTCGGACTTCTTACCACGGATGCACTTGCCCTCGCACTGGTTCTCCTGCGGGCAGACGCGGCCGCAGATAGCGGGAAGCATGGAGTCCTCGCGGATGGTATCGAGAGCGCCGCCGAAGTCCTTCGCGCGGATCTGCTCGATAAAGCGGGGGATGTTGATGTTGACGGGGCAGCCCTCAACACAGAACGGCTTCTTGCAGTTGAGGCAGCGCTCGGCCTCGGCCAGCGCCATCTCCTCGGTGAAGCCCTTGTCGACGGGGCGGAAGTCGCAGGCGCGCTCGGCAGCCGGCTCCTCGTTATCGGGGGTGCGGGGCGACTTCATATCGGCAACGAAACGACCATTAACTAGTGGCATGCGCAGCTCTTTTCCTCATAGGCCTTGAGGGACTCGCCCTCTTCGGAACGGTAAGCGGCCTGGCGGGCACGAAGGTCATCCCAGTCGACCAGGGTGGCATCGAAGTCGGGGCCGTCGACGCAAGCGAACTTGGTCACGCCGCCCACCTCGACGCGGCAGCAGCCGCACATGCCGGTGCCGTCAACCATGATGGGGTTGAGCGACGCGGTGATGGGGGTGTCGTACTTCTGGGCGGTGAGGGTCGAGAACTTCATCATCGGAACGGGGCCGACGCAGAAGACCTGGCTCACGGCCTTGTCCTGCAGCAGGCGCTCCAGCGGAGCGGTGACAACGCCCTGCTCGCCGTAGGAGCCGTCGTCAGTGGTGATGTGGATGTGGTCCTCGTCGAGGAGCTCGCGGAACTGATCCTCCATGAGCAGGAGGTCCTTGGTGCGGGCGCCCATGATGGCGTGCACCTCGTGGCCGGTCTCGACCAGGTGCTTGGCGACCGGGAAGGCAATTGCCAGACCGACGCCGCCGCCAATGACGGCGCAGGGGCCCTCGGCCATCTCGGTGGGAACGCCCAGCGGGCCCACGACGTCGCGCAGCGACTCGCCGGCCTCGTAGGTGGACAGCATCTCGGTGGTCTTGCCGATCACCATGAAGATGAACTCGACCCAGCCCTCGTCACCATTCCAGCCGGCCAGGGTAAACGGGACGCGCTCGCCCGTCTCGTTGGCGCGAACCATGAGGAACTGTCCAGCGTGCGCATGCTTGGCGATTGCAGGCGCCTCGATGCGGAACTTGAACACCTTCTCCGAGAACTGCGTCTTCTCCAGGATCTTATACATAGAACCCCTCTCTTGTTAGGGCCGCCGAACCGTGCCTCCACGGAAATGGACGGTAGCCCGAATAAAACCGTACGCGCACAGGCGTTGTGCAGACATACGGTGCAAATTATACCCTCATGGACATGTCACTTACGTGTGTCTTCGGCGGTTGGGAGCAGGGTTTATCCACTTTGGCCTACCAAAGGGGGAGAGGTTTATTTTGGCAGGTTTTATCGGGTAAAACGGCAAAGGGGCCAGCCTCGGGTTGCAATGAGGTCGGCCCCCTTTGGGGTGCTATGTGCGTATGGCGGCGCGCGGTTTATTGCGATGCCGCAACTGGGGCGTTTCCGCAGGTAAAACCTGACAAAATAAACCTGTCCCTAAATGGTAGGTTTTAGTGCTTGCCGTTGGCGGAGGCGGCGCCGTTGACGTGGTCGCGGGCATAGACCACGCCGTGCACGATCGCCAAGCCGGCGGCGTCGGCCGCGCGGACGCAGGTGTCCTGGAAATCCTCGGCCTCGCGGGCACGCAGCTGCTTAAGCACGTAGTCGGCGACGGCCATCTTGCCGGGAGGGTTGCCGATGCCGGTGCGGATGCGGCTGAAGTCGCGGCTGCCCATCTTGTCGATGATGGAACGCAGGCCGTTGTGGCCAGCATGGCCACCGCCCACCTTAACACGTACGTCGCCGGCGGGAATGTCGAGCTCGTCGTGGATTACGAGCAGCTCCTCGGCCTTGATCTTGTACTCGCGGCAGAGCTTGGAGATGGGGCCACCCGAGGTATTCATATACGACTGCGGCTTGACCAGTACAATCTGGCGCTTACCGCCCTCTTCCTCGGGATCGTTGATGTTGATGAGCGCGACCTCGGCGCCTGCCTGGTTTTTCCAGTACGTGACACCGGCCTGACGGGCCAACTCGTCGATTGCTTTGAAGCCAGCGTTGTGGCGGGTCTCGGCATACTCATCGCCAGGGTTGCCAAGCCCGGCAACCATGCGAATCTTAAGCGGCTGTGCAGCTGCCATGTGCTTCCTTTCGTCGATTTGTCGCCTGCTATGGTGAGCGACCCTGTTGCCGCTGTCAAATGGAGGGTAATTGAGGGCGTTTAGGGGCGTTTGGACGGCCGTCGAAATCAGAGGTGGACAGTTAGTTCGGATACGTATAAGTTCTGAGGACTCGAAGTGCTCAATTCAATGCCGATACGTTGTTTTGGAGCTTTAGTTAGTCCATATGACGCTGTTTTGAAGTCTACCCTGCCTTCAAATCGGGCGAATGGTATAGAGATAACTGCAAAACAGCCTAATTCAATGTGTCCATTTATACGTATTTGAACTAACTGTCCAGCCCTGCTCGACGGTGCACGGGTGATTCGCCGTTTAGACCGGCGCAAGGCCGATTCCGGCCCGCAGGGCGTTGAGCCAAGCGGCCTGACGCTTGCGATAGCCCTTGATACGGTATCGGAATCGGACTCCCGCGAGTCGATGCATCGTTTGGGCGAAGGCTTCGAGTGCAGCAAGGTCTTTCATTTGGTCGCGATTGATAACCAGGACGTGGATGCCCATTGCCTTGAGGCCATTATTTCGATTGCCATCGTGGATGCGAGCGTTTTGAAGCTCATGCCCAATTCCGTTGTATTCGTTGTCGACTCCGGCGGCCGGGCAATATAGGTCGCAGATGGCGTAAGGGATGCCGGAGGACATGTTGACCGCAAGAGTGTCGAAGTCGATTCGATAGTTGAGTAGCAGGCCTCCCATGGGCAGGCTGCAACATCCGAATCCGCCAAAGCGCATGGGCGCTCCGAGAACGGC
>JAXKGH010000213.1:0-3257 GCA_036550475.1 Collinsella sp.
ATGCTTGCTGACACTTCTTAACATCGGTGGCCCCTACGTTCCGCCCGCATATATGATGCCGCGACTGCGGCTGAGTCCGAGCCCCGCCGGGGTTGTCCGGCGGGGCTCCTTCTATCAATTTGGCGGCTCTGTGCCTATATATATGAGGAGTATCCATTATGTTCAATGCTATCGCGCATGCTTTGCTTGCCCTCGCGCCCGAGTTCGATGCTGTAAGGGTCGAGGACGTTCCTATGAGCCTGAAGGCCTGGATCGATGGTTCGCAGGGCAACATCCGGAGGGAGACGTTGGGCGCCAAGTGCATGGTGCGTCACTTCTTTGCAAATTAGCCACATGGCCCCGCGCGCGGCAGGGAGTGTGTAAAACTAGCGGTTGATAAATCGCTTTAGCGACAGGGCACATTGCTTTGGACGCTTGTTTTGGTATTTGGAGAAAGGAGACGGTTCCATGGCTCTTTGGGGCGGTCGTTTTGAGGCGGGCGTGGCCGAGGTCACGCAGGAGTTTGGCGCGTCGCTGCCGGTCGACAAACATCTCTATAAGCAGGATATCGCCGGCTCTAAGGCGCATGCCAAAATGCTGGCGGCCCAGGGCATCATCAGTGCCGAGGACGAGCAGGCGATTGCCGAGGGTCTGACCGGAATCGAACAGGATATCGATGCCGGCAACTTCACCTTCGACATCAACGACGAGGACATTCATATGTCCATCGAGAGCGAGCTGACGCGTCGCATCGGCGAGGCTGGCAAGCGCTTGCATACCGGACGTTCGCGCAACGACCAGGTAGCGACCGACACGCGCCTGGGCGTCAAGGCGCTGGCCAAGGAGCTCATGGAGGCCAATCTAGAGCTGCGCCATGTGCTGGTGGATGCGGCTAAGAAGTACGACAAGGTAATTCTGCCGGGCTACACGCACATGCAGCACGCTCAGCCCGTGCTGCTGTCGCATCATCTGCTGGCGTATTCCTGGATGTTCGCGCGCGACTTTACGCGCCTGAAGGCCGCCTTTGATGCCGCCGACAACTGCCCGCTGGGTGCTGCCGCGCTTGCCGGTACGAGCTATCCGCTCGATCGCCAGATGACGGCTGCCGAACTTGGTTTTGCGGGCGTGATTCCCAACTCGCTCGATGCGGTTTCCGACCGTGATTTCCTGCTCGATCTGCATTACGCCGGATCCGTCATGGCGATGCACCTGTCGCGTCTTTCCGAGGAGATCGTGCTGTGGTCGAGCTCCGAATTTGGCTTTATCACGCTTTCCGACTCGTACTCCACCGGCTCGTCCATCATGCCGCAGAAGAAGAACCCCGACTTTGCCGAGCTTATCCGCGGCAAGAGCGGTCGCGTGTACGGCAACCTGGTGCAGCTGCTGGTAACCATGAAGGGCCTGCCGCTTGCTTATAACAAGGACTTGCAGGAGGACAAGGAGGGCGTGCTCGATACCGCCCATACGCTCATGCAGTGCCTGTCGGTTATGGCCGGTATGATTTCGACTTGGACCGTCAACGAGGATGCCATGGCGCGCGAGTGCGGCGTGGGTCACCTTGCCGCCACCGATGTTGCCGATTACCTGGCTAAGCGTGGTCTGCCGTTCCGCGAGGCACATGCCGTGGTGGGCCATCTGGTCCTGATGTGCGAGAAGCGCGGCTGCAATCTTGAGGACCTGCCGTTTGAGGTGTTCCAGGAGGCAAGCCCGCTCTTTGAGCGCGACATTACCGAGGCGCTCGACATCCCGTCGATTGTCGCTGCGCGCACGACCGAGGGCGGCACCGCCCCTGCCGCCGTTGCCGTGCAGCTGCAGCGTGCCGAGGCGCAGCTCGTGGTCGACGAAGGTGTGTTTGGATCGCTAACCAAGGTCGTCGAGATGGGTCACGGGGCAAAGTAGAGGTTTGGCTGAAGACGTATTGTCCATTTATTGATAAATCGTTTTCGCTTTACGGGCGCCTGCTGATGTGGGAGCCCGTATTTTGTTGCTATGGGGGAAGGGCTTGTCGAGAACTTCTGTAGGACCTTTGGGCAGGTTGTGAAGGGGATACGTTCGCGGGCGGCAACCGACCGCCTGCTCTGTTCGGCGCGGTTGATGGGCGGTCGGATGGTACTCTAATCGGGCTTCGAAACAGAAGTGACACATATGGAGCGCTTTAATAAATTGCAACGTTTCAATAAACAGCTTTTTGTTTAACTGCAGCTAAAACTCTGTTACGATGCAGTCCAGGCGGGTGCCGGAATGGGACTTGGGCACGCGCGAACCTACTTGAAAGGCTACTTTTATGGCTATCGAGAAGACCTTCATCATGATTAAGCCCGACGCCGTGCGCGACCGCAAGATCGGCGAGATCGTTGCTCGCATTGAGCGCAGCGGCCTTGTCATCGAGCGCATGGAGATGACCACGCTCGAGCGCGCTACCGTCGAGGAGCACTACGCCCATCTGGCCGACAAGCCCTTCTTTGGCGGTCTCTGCGACTTTATGACGAGCGGTCCGGTCGTCAAGATGGTCGTTTCCGGTCTCTCCGCTGTTGCTAAGATGCGCACCCTCATGGGCGCTACTAATCCGCTTGACGCTGCTCCTGGTACCATCCGCGGCGACTTTGCCGTCGATGTCAACGCCAACGTGATCCACGGCTCCGACTGCCTGGAGAACGCCGAGATTGAGATCAAGCGCTTCTTTGGCTAAACCAGCTTTGACTCCTTAAAGCTGTTAGCGTGTGGCTTGGGCGCCGCGGAACTCCATCCGCGGCGCCTTTTTATTCCAAAATCTATGCAGGGGCCCGCTCGGACATGTGTTCCGAGCGGGCCCCTGCTGTTAGCTTGTGGCACTGAATAGTTTAGGCTTCCTCGACGATCTTAAGGGCGCGCGTGTGATCGATCTCGTTGAGGAGGTTAACGCGACGCTCGTGACGACCACCCTCAAACTCGGCGTCGAGCCACTCGTCGACGATCATCTTGGCGAGCTCGGAGCCCACGACGCGGGCGCCAAAAGCGAGCACGTTGGTATTGTTGTGCATGCGGGAGAGCTTGGCGCTGAAGGGCTCGGAGCACACGACGGCGCGTACGCCCTCGACCTTGTTGGCAGCCAGGCTGATACCGACGCCGGTGCCACAGATCAGGATGCCTAGATCGACGTCGCCGTTGGCTACTGCCTTGCCCACCTTGTAGCCGGCGATGGGGTAGTCAAAGCTCTCGGAGGTGTCGGTGCCAAAGTTCACGACCTCGCAGCCGCGCTCCTTCAGGTGCTCGGAGATGATGTTCTTGAGCTCGACGGC
>JAXKGH010000214.1:0-4100 GCA_036550475.1 Collinsella sp.
ACGGTCTTGGCGTCGCCGATGGCAATCTTGCCGTCCAGATTCGCGACGTCGGCGATGGCCTCGACCTTGGTGTCGGAGCCCTCGGCGCGAATGATCACGAGATCATTGACGAACATGTCCTCGCGCGTATCGGTATCGACGAGCTCGCCGGCCTCGGCGTCGTCCATGGTGCCCTTGGAGGCCGTGATGAGCACGTCGACGGCGGCACCGGCGCGCATCTGCTCGACAAGGTCGCCAGACGCCTTAAACTGCGTGTCGGCAAACGTAGTGCCGGTCTGCTCGGTGTAGAGCCCCTGAACCTCGGGCAGGGCCTTCTCGAGCGAGTTGGCGGCAAAGACCTGCAGCTCGACAGCCTTCTTCTTAGAGGAAGACTTGGCGGAGCCGACATCGGAGCCAGCGGGCTCGGACGTCTTGTTGCCCGAGCAGCCGGCAAGGCCAAGGCCGGCGGCAGCGGCAGCAGAAAGCGAGACAAAACCGCGGCGTGAAACCATATCGAACATATTCAACCCTTTCGAACGCTATGCCCGGGCACCCCGCCGCAGGCTTTATTCTGTTACTAGATTATACTTACGCGCGAATAATGGTAGTGAGAAATTATTCTCGCCAGAGAATATAGTTTCGAGTTGCCGTGCACCTCGGCGTCGCTTCGGCGGAAAACAAAGGCGGAGCAGCCGTTCAGGTCGCCCCGCCGCAGGTAAACCGCTTAGTTGGTATGTCCGCCGCCCGCTGTCATCTGAGCCGCATGCTCCAGCTGGTCTGCTATGGCCTCCCAGCTTTCGCGGGCGGCCTTCGTAGAACCGGGAAAGTTTACGACAAGCGTATGACCTCGTTGCATGCAAATAGCGCGCGAGAGCATAGCGCGGCGCGTCTTGGTCATGGAGTACGCACGGATTGCCTCTGCAATACCCGGCACATCGCGGTCGCAGACGGCACGCGTCGCCTCGGGCGTCACGTCGCGCATCGAAAGCCCCGTGCCGCCACAGGTGAGCACGACATTGGCGTGGCACTCATCGGCAGCTTCCACAATGGCATCACCGATCTCGCTGGCGTCGTCGCGCACGACCACATGTGAGACGACCGTCCAGCCTTGCGCCTTGATAAGTTCCTCGAGTGCGGCTCCAGCCTCGTCCTGAGCAAGATCGCGCGTATCCGAGCACGTCACGATCGAAATCTTCAACTCCATAGTCTTCCTCCTACAGCACCGTTCCCTCGGGCAGGTCGACGCGAACAACGTCCACGGCATCTCCCGCCTTGAGCTCGCACGGCCCTTCGTCAATACGCAGCAGGCAGTTGGCCCGCTGCATCGTGCCGAGCAGCGCCGAATTCTGCGTCTTGGCCTCGGTCACCAACAGCTCACCGGTCTCGGGGTCGCGCAAAACCGTGGCGCGATCGAAGAAGCGCCGGTCCTGGCGCTTTTTCACACCGTGGGTAAGAACCGCTCGCTGCACGGGGCGCGCCCCCTCGGCAAAACCACGCATCTTGCGAATCGCCGGGCGCGCGAGCATCTCAAAGCCCACATACGCCGCCGCTGGATTGCCCGAAAGCCCCAAATACGGCTTACCCCCGAGCAAGCCAAACGTGATGGCCTTGCCCGGACGCATCGAGATGCGGTCAAACAGCACCTCGCCCTCGCGCCGAACGAGCGCCGTCACGTAGTCGTAATCGCCCGCCGAGGCACCACCGCTCGTAATGACAAAATCGCACTCCTGCGCGGCGCGATGCACCAGCTCGGCAATCGCCTGCTCATCGTCGGGCGCAATACCGTAGAACACGGGCTCGGCGCCGGCATCGAACGCCTCGGCCATCAGCGCCGAGGAGTTGGAATCGCGAATCTGACCGCGCGCCTGTACCTTATTCGGTGCGACCAGTTCCGTGCCCAGCGAGATGATGCCCACACGTGGGGCAGCGTGCACCTTCACGCTCGCGTATCCGGCGCTTGCCAGCAAGCCGGCGCCCGCCGGAGCCACGACCTCGCCGGCGTGCATCACAACATCGCCGGCATGGGCCTCCTCGGCAGCAGAGCGAACGTTCTCCCCCACTTTAGCAGGCGCCGAGAAACTCACGTGCGAGCCCTCGTTGCCGTCGCCATCGAGCACGTCGACGATCTCGTATTTCACTACGGCATCGGCACCCTCGGGCACCGGTGCGCCTGTCATGATGCGGACCGCCTCGCCCGCACCGATTGCGCCCTCAAACACATGGCCCGCGGCCTCGTGTCCGATAACGTCGAGCGTCACCGGCGCCTCGCCAGATGCCTGCACCAAGTCCGCCGAGCGCACGGCATATCCGTCCATAGCGCTGTTGGCAAACGGCGAGATATCGATATCGGCCACAGCATCCTCGGCCAAGGGAAAACCAGCCGCCTGCCACACGGGAATCTCGACGAGATCGGTCGGAGCAACATGCGACAGGATAATCGACTGTGCGTCATCCAGCGGAATGAGTTTCTCTGCCATATGCACCTCTTAATGCCACGACGCACAACAGGGGCGCCGATTCTTTATGCTTTTCTCAGTATAATCCCCCGACGCACGACCGCGACTCGGCCCGTACACGCAAATACACCTGTCGGTTGCAGGCCGCGAAACAGAATGGAAACCAACCCACCGGCTCGTCGCGTTTACCGCGTTTTATAATGCTTGCGTTGCAACCAAAAAGAGGAACGTATGGCTTTTACTGACAAACCCGAAAGCGCAAACGAGGCGCAGGATCATTCCCAGCCGCTCGACGATGGCGGTTTTTTCTCCCTGAACGACGTCATCACGGCAGGCAGGCAACAGCTCACCCGCTCCGAGCATCTCTTGGCTGCCGACACGCGCCGCAACGCCCGCAACCTACTCGCGAGCGCCAAGCTGCTCGTACTCGTCGTCATCGTCTCGCTCGCCATGGGCGTTGCCGCTTGGGCGTTTTTGGCCTCGCTGAATATCGCGACCGACTATCGCGAGCACCATGTATGGATTTACACGCTGCTTCCCGTTGTGGGCGTTGCCACCGCATGGGTGTACAAAAACCACGGCCTTGCCGCCAAACGTGGTAACAACCTGGTCATAGACTCCGCCCTGGGCACACGCCTCATCCATATGCGCATGGCCGTCCTCACCTTCGTCTGCTCCACGCTCACGCACCTAACGGGCGGATCGGCCGGTCGCGAGGGAGCTGCGGTGCAGATTGGCGGCACCATCGCCAGCAACATCTCGAGCCTCGCCCACCTCAAAAAGCATGACCACCACGACCTTATGCTCGCCGGCATCTCGTCGGCCTTTGGCGCCGTGTTCGGTTCGCCCCTTGCCGGAGCTTTCTTTGGCATGGAAATGTGCTTTATCGGCAAGATCGACTACACCGCAGGCATCTACTGCCTGGTCGCCTCGTTTACCGGCTACTTTACATCGCTTGCATTGGGAACCGAGTACGAGGCGAATGTTATCGCCAGTGTTCCCGCCATGTCGCCCAAAACGGTCGTCATCGTTGTTATCAGCGCCATTATCTTCGGTCTGACGGCACGTCTCTTTGCCTGGTCGGTTCGAACCGTCAAGAGCCTGTACGGTCGCTTTATCACCAATTACCTTGTTCGCGCACTTATAGGCGCACTCGTAGTTTTGGCCGCCTATGCCCTCCTCGACGCCTGGAACTACGCTGGCCTTGCCACCTGGCTCTCAGGCGCCGGGTTCTCCGGTAACACTACCCTTGCTGACGCATCCATCAAGCTCGTGGTGACGGCGCTCACCCTAGGCGCCGGCTTCCAAGGCGGCGAGGTCACGCCTCTGTTTGGCATCGGTGCGGCACTCGGTGGCTGGATCGGTTGCCTTACCGGGCTCGACCCCAGTTTTCTGGCGGCTCTCGGCATGCTCGGCGTGTTCTGCGCCGGCCTCAACGTGCCCATCACCACCTGCATGATGGCCATCGACCTGTTCCACGGCACGGCCGCCGGGTTCTTTGTCATCGTGGCCTTTATCAGCTACCTAACCGGCGGACACCGCGGCGTGTACCCCGCCCAGCGCATCATCTCACCCAAGCGCCGTTCGCTTATTGTGGATGAGGGCGGTACGGTAGCGGATGCCATCGAGCGCCACAACGACCTGATAGAGTAGACGTTAGTATTC
>JAXKGH010000215.1:0-2692 GCA_036550475.1 Collinsella sp.
ACAGTTTCGCGCCCGACGAGATAGGATGGGCGATTTCCAAATGAGGGGGAGAAGATGGTTTCAGTCATAAGTCTCCTTTCCTTTCTTTCCTATTTTTTCCTTTCTTTCCTATTCAGTCAAATGGTCTGCCACCCGAGGGCGCCTTCGCTGTTGTGGAGGCGCCCTTTTTTGCAAGTGAGTAGACTTTTTGGCTTAGTCTGACCACGCCGGAACATGCCAGGTAAGCGTCGGTTTTGATGGCGTCAAAGGCGGGTCTGGTTGAGTTTTGCCAAAAAGTCTACTCACTTGACGTTCGCGGCGTGTGGGCGGGTGCTTTTTCGTGCACGCGAGGTATCAAAAAGTGTCAGGAGCGCACCGTCTGCCGATATGCGGGAGCGAAAAGAAGTGTCGACCTGTGCCGTTGCCGTTGAGCGACGTGCCGTTTATAGAGATACTGAGCCTATGACAAACAGCGTGTGAAAGGATCGATGTATGGCTTTCCGTAATGACTTCCTGTGGGGCGGCGCGACGGCTGCCAACCAGTGCGAGGGCGCCTACAACGTGGACGGCCGCGGCCTTGCCAACGTGGACGTGGCTCCGCACGGCCCCGAGCGCTATGCGGTGGTCTCCGGCCAGCGTAAGATGCTCGACTTCGAGGACGGCTATTACTATCCCGCGCAGACCGGCATCGATTTCTACCACCATTACAAGGAGGACATCGCTCTCTTTGCCGAGATGGGCTTTAAGACCTTCCGTATGAGCCTGGCTTGGACCCGCATCTTCCCCAACGGTGACGAGACCGAGCCCAACGAGGCCGGCCTGGCCTTCTACGAGGACGTATTCCGCGAGTGCCAGGCGCACGGCATCGAGCCGCTCGTGACCATCACGCATTTCGACTGCCCGATTCACCTCATCAAGGAGTACGGCGGCTGGCGCAACCGCAAGCTCATCGACTTCTACAAGAACCTTGCAACCACGATCTTCACCCGCTACAAGGGTCTGGTGAAGTACTGGCTTACCTTTAACGAGATCAATATGATCCTGCACCTGCCGTTTATGGGTGCCGGTCTGTTCTTTGAGGAGGGCGAGAACAAGGAGGCCGTCGAGTACCTGGCAGCCCACAACGAGCTCGTCGCCAGCGCGTGGGCAACCAAGATCGCCCACGAGATCGACCCCGAGATCAAGATCGGCTGCATGCTTGCCGCAGGTAGCTACTACCCCTACAGCTGCCGTCCGGGCGATGTGCGCCAGGCGCAGCTCGACAACCAGAGCAACTATTTCTTCGTCGACGTCCAGAGCCGTGGCTACTACCCGGCCTATGCCGTCAAGAAGCTCGAGCGTCTGGGAATCGATGTGGGTATGACGGACGAGGACCGCGAGATCCTGGCCGCCAACACCGTCGACTTCATCAGCTTTAGCTATTACAGCACCCGTTGCTCCGCCGGTGCCGATAACCCCGATGTCGAGCGCACCCAGGGCAATGCCTTCGCCGGCGCCAAGAATCCCTACCTGCAGGAGAGCCAGTGGGGCTGGGCCATCGATCCGCTGGGCTTCCGCATCACCCTCAACGACCTGTATGACCGCTATCAGAAGCCGCTGTTCGTGGTCGAGAACGGCTTGGGCGCCAAGGACGTTGTCGAGGAGGACGGCTCCATCAACGACGACTACCGTATCGATTACCTGCGCCAGCACATCGCCGCGATGCGCGATGCCGTGACTGAGGACGGCGTCGACCTGCTGGGCTACACCACCTGGGGCCCGATCGACTTGGTCTCGGCCGGCACGGGCGAGATGTCCAAGCGCTACGGCTTCATCTACGTGGACCGCGACGACGCCGGCAACGGTACCCTCAAGCGCTCCAAGAAGAAGAGCTTCGACTGGTACAAGAAGGTAATCGCTTCCAACGGCGAAGATTTGGCCTAAGGACACTGAGGCACTCAACCTTGGGGCTCCAACCCTCCTCGCGTACTTAAGCTTCGTCGGGCTTGTCGCTCCCAATCTTGAGCACCTCAGGCCCTTAGGAGGCAGTCTCGACCGCGGCTCTTCGCAAGTCCAACCGCATAGCCTCCTAACCAAAGCGCCCGGCGAGCAGTTTGTGCTCGCCGGGCGCTTTGCCGTCTGCGGATTTTGGGACATGCGGCCCGTTTTTTGAGCCTGCCTGTCGGTACACTAAAAGCACTATGGGTACCCGCGAGCGACATATCGGCCATGCGGCCGCCCGATCCGCGCCGGTGGCGGATCCCAGGGGCGGCAGGCTCTTCGCCATGCCGCGATTCCTCGTTGGCATAACGCACCTGGTGTACCGTCGCCGCGCCTTCGTCATTGCCGGCGTCATAACCGCACTGTTTCTTCTGCTTTTGGCGGTCTTGCCGGCGTCATTCGCTTCCGATCCCAAGCTCTCCAACACCGTGCCCATCTATAACGAGGTGTCCAAAGAAGTCGTGGACGGGCTTATCCATTCGAGCTCGATTCCGCTGCTCCTCGCTGCCGTCGCGTTCTCAATCTGGGGTGTGCTGGTCTATCTGCGCTGTCTGGATTACGTCTTGCGCCGGCGCCTCGTTGCCGTTGCCACCATCAGCGCCTTGTGGATGATCGAGGTCATCCTCAAGTACAAGTCGTTCACGCCGTTCTATGCCACCGTGCTGTGGTACCTGTACTACGTGCCCATGACGCTCATTCCGCTCCTCTACCAGCTGTGCGGCCTGCGCCTTGC
>JAXKGH010000216.1:0-3030 GCA_036550475.1 Collinsella sp.
CGAGCGTCGATGAACACATAGACGACCGACAGCACATACAGGGCGATGATAAAGCCAACGAAGGCATAGACGACGCCCATAAGCTGTGGCGACATGAGCTCGGAGATGTACTTGGACATTACGGGTACCTTTCGGAATATTTACAGTACGGTCAAGTTTACCACGGGGTTTGTTTATATGGGACCACGGCTAGGGGCGGGGCTGGCGCGGACACAAACATCTCAATCTGTAACAGGTAGGAGCGGAATCCGGGTCTAGATGTTATGGATTGAGACAAACGGAGGACCCGCCAGACTAACGTCTCAATCTGTAACAGTTACTCAGCTTAAACGGGTCCAGATGTTACAGATTTAGACTGAGGAATCTCTCACCGACTTCAATCTCGATCTGTAACATCTTGGGCCCCAAAATCCCTCTTACAGTTACAGATCGAGACAAATGAAAACGTCCTGGCCGAATATCTCAATCTGTAACAGTTACTCGGCAAAAACAGGTCTAACTGTTACAGATTTAGACATTCGAAACCGACTGATAGGTTCATCTAAATCTATAACATCTAGACCCCAAAACGGTCCCTAGATGTTACAAATCGAGACAGAAGAATCTCTCCCCAGCTTCAATCTCAATCTGTAACACGTAGGACCGATTTTCTCCTCTTACTGTTACAGATTGAGACAAAGAAAACCGTCCAAACCGAATGTCTCAATCTGTAACAGTTACTCGGCAAAAACAGGTCTAACCGTTACAGATCGAGACAAATCTCTGACACCAGGGGCGGCAGACGAGGTTATCGACGTTACTGCGTCTCCCCTCGCCTGCCGTTGGCGGGTGTTGCGGGGCTGTTCGCCGCATTGCCGCCGCACTGAGGGTGTGCGGACCGTAGGATAGTCTTATTGACGGCCTGTCAACTCGTCTGGGAGGCACTGTGGCAGAAACGTTTGATATCGCGATTGTGGGCGCGGGCATTACCGGGTGCGCCATCGCGCGGCAGCTCGCACGCTATGACTTGTCCATTTGCGTGGTCGAGGCGGCCAACGATATCGCGCTGGGAGCTTCGAAGGCCAACGGCGGCCTGGTGCACGCCGGTTACGATCCGGCACCGGGCACGGTAAAGGCGCAGGTCAACGCACGTGGTTGCGAGCTGTATGGCGCCTGGGCCAAGGAGCTCGGATTTTTGTTCCGCCGCACCGGTTCGATGGTGCTGGGTTTTAGCGACGAGGACCGCGCGCACCTGGAGAAGCTGCGCCAGAATGGCCTAGCCAACGGCGTGCCCGAGCTGTTGATCGTCGGCCCCGACCGCATCCACGAGCTGGAACCGCGCGCGAGTGCCCAGGCCTCGTGCGCGCTGTGGTGCCCTTCGACCGGTTACGTTGACCCATTTGAAGTGGCCATCGCCGCGCTGGAGAACGCGGTCGCCAACGGCGTGACGTTTATGCGCTCCTCACCGGTGGAGGCCATTGAGGTCGCCGACTCGGATGACGGAGCCGTGCGCTTTACGCTGGCGACCCCCGCTGGCAACGTGCGCTGCCGCTATCTGATCAACGCAGCGGGCAACGGCGCCGCCGACATCTCGCATATGGCGGGCGCTGAGGAGTTCCAGATGGTCTGGCGTCAGGGCAACATCGTGGTGCTGGACAAGGAACCGCGCACGCTCATGCCGCTCTACCCCGTGCCGACGCCGGTGTCGAAGGGCGTTATCGTGACGGGCGCCGTGCATGGCAACACCGTGATCACCGCCACGGCTGCCGTGCGTGAGCCGGGCGACACGCAGACCTATGCGGGCGATGTGAACGCGCTGCTGACCGGCGCGCGCAAACTGGTGCCCGATCTGGATACGCGCCGCGTGGTGCGCGCATTTGCCGGCGGGCGTCCAGTCATTCAGGGGACAAACGACTTCTTTATTGGACAGTCGAACGTGGTGCCGGGGCTTTTCCAAGCGGCGGGCATTCAATCGCCGGGCGTGGCAAGCGCGCCGGCCATTGCAGAGCGCATGGAGCTTGTGATGCGTGAGGCGGGCGTGGAGCTGCACGAGCGGGCGGACTGGAACCCAATTCGCCACGCGCCGGACGACTTTGACCGCGCACCGCTAGCGCGCAAGGAGGAGCTGATCGAGTCCAATCCCGCATGGGGGCAGATTGTCTGCCGCTGCGAGACGGTGCCCGAAGCCGAGATCGTGGCCGCGATCCGACGCCGCCCAGGCGCGGTTTCGGTCGAGGGCGTCAAGCGCCGCTGTCGTGCCGGCATGGGTCGGTGCCAGAGCGGGTTTTGCCAGAGCCGTGTGGTGGCGATCCTGGCGCGGGAGCTGGGCTGCGACCCCAGCGAGGTACTGCTGGAGGACACTGGCTCGTGGCTGGTTGAGGGACCGCTGAAGGGGGTGCGCTAGGATGGCGGAATTCAAATCGAGCGCTACAGACAGCGGTGCCGTTGAGTCAGTACCGACGCAAGCCTTCGACGTGGTCGTTATCGGCGGCGGACCTGCCGGCATGGCGGCCGCGCTGGCCGCTCATAAGGCCGGAGCGCGCGTGGCCATCGTGGAGCGCGAGCAGCACCTGGGCGGAATCCTCCGCCAGTGCATCCACCCCGGCTTTGGCCTATCGCACTTTAAGCAGGAGCTCACCGGCCCCGAGTACGCACAGCGCTTTATCGACCAGGTGCGCGCGACCGACATTGCGCTGTTCCTGGACAGCATGGTGATTGGGATTGATTCGGGCGAGCCTACGGAAGACAACGCAGTCCATACCGTCACGCTCATGAGCCCTGCCGGCATGCTGCAGCTCACCGGGCGCGCCGTCGTCCTTGCCATGGGTTGCCGCGAGCGCACGCGCAGCGAGATCAAGATCCCCGGCAGCCGTCCCGCCGGCGTGTTTACGGCGGGCCTGGCGCAGCGATACATCAATATCGAAAACCTCAAGCCCGGCTCGCGTGCCGTCATTTTGGGCTCGGGTGACATCGGGCTTATCATGGCGCGCCGCTGCACGCTCGAGGGGATTTCGGTCGAGGGCGTGTACGAGCTCATGCCGTACGCCAACG
>JAXKGH010000217.1:0-5060 GCA_036550475.1 Collinsella sp.
CATAATGTATGCGTTTCACCATGAGAGAGGGGTCTGTCATGAGCTGGAAACCGAGAAAATGCGTTATCGCCGGTCTCGTGACAACCGGTCCTGGCAGCGGCTTGTTTGCAACCGCAATGACATCGTACCGACTTTTCACTTACATGTTCTAAAAGGCAGTTGCCATGCTGTCGCAAAATCAATCGAGATACTTGGCCACAATCGGCTTTGCCCTGCTTGCATTACTCTTTGCTAGCGACCTTTTGCTGAAACCGCCCAAGGAACTCGTTTCGCTTGCCATATCCTGCATTTCCGCCCTTTACTTTACGGCAACCCTATTCGTCGGACTAAAGGAGAGGAAAAAAGGCGCAGTCGCCGCATCTGCCGTATGCGTGGTCATAGCCATTGCCTCATTCTTTATCTGACACATTGGTGATTTAGGGGCGATATCGTAGGAATACGACCGGGAGAGCCGGGACCAGATTGCCCGGGTCGCCCGGTCGTATTCCGCCCCGCGCCGCAGACGGCGCTCCGATTGCGCCGAGGCGTGACGCGCGTGGGATCTTACCTATTTGTATTACGCGACCGCGAGGTGCCTCTTCTGCATGCGGGACTCCGTCAGGTACATGTTGATGATGACCTGATAGGGGACGTCCGTGCGGGCGGCCTCCGCCTTGAAGTAGTCGATGTTCTCGCCGTCGGTGTTCATGGTGACGCGGCGAGGCGATTCGAGCTCTAATACATAAGGTCCCAGCTTGTAATACGTGAGCATATGACTACATTAACATGGCCATGTATTATCGAGCGTCTGCTGCGCCGGATTCGCCCGTCTGTTATCTTGGGATCGACAGTTTCTTGCGAGGAGGCAGACATGTACCAGAATGTCTTTGGATCCGATGGTCAGATCCATCTTGAGGACCAGGTCGGATGCCAGCGCTTCGACCTAACGACGGGTGAGGTGAAGACGGTCATCCCGACTGCTAAGAATATGAGCAACGTCTTCGGCAAGGATGGCGTGGAGACGGAGATTCAGGTGGGGCAGATGCGCCAAACACTGGGCAAACCAGGATTTGATCGGCTGTTTAATAAGCGCTAACGGTTGAGTTGTCGCAGCATAATCGCAGCTGTAAATAGGTGACCATATGACTATGCTAACATGTGTGTACAGTCATATGGTCACAGTTGTAGATCGGTTTAATCTGTGGCCCTTAAGCTGAAGCCGCCTCAACGAACCGTGACTGGCGAAACGAAAAAGGGGAATCCCTTTTGCAGGATTCCCCTTTCCGAGTCGTTATGTGATTTGTCCTACATCTGCTCGCGGCGCTTCTTCCGATCGAGGAAGACGCCGGCTGCCACGAGGACGGTACCGCCGATGGCGAACGTCTCGCCGATGAGGCCCGCGCGGTCGCCGGTCTGGGCGAGGCTGCCGGTCTGGGCAGCCTCCGTGCCGGCAAGGTGCTTCGGGCTGTATGCCGCCTGCTTCTTTGCAGCCTCCTCCGCCTCCTGTCGGGCGATCTCGTCGGAAAGCTCCTGCTCCGCTGCGATACGGTCGGACTTCGCCTGCTCGTAGGCGGCGAGTGCCGCATCATAGCCGGGCTGGAGCCCGTCCACTACGGCCTGCTTTTCGTCCAGGATGGTCTTGGCAGGCGTGACCTTGGCACGCGCCTCGACTGATGCGGCGAAAAGCGCGTTGAGGGCGTCATCCGCGTTCACGTCATGGCCGTAAGCGAGCGCCGCGTCGGCATCGATGGAGTTCAGCTTCGCCAGCTTGGCGTCTGCCTGCGCCTTCGCCTGCTCGGCGGCGGAGACCAGGGACTCGGCTGCGATGGCGTCAGCCTTTGCGGCATCGAGTTCGGCCTTGGTGTCATTGACGGCCTTTGCTGCATCCTGCTCGCGCTGCTGTGCCTCTGCGAGCTTCGCAGCAAGACCGGTGAGGGTGTCGAAGTTCGACTGGGCGACCTCGAGATCGGACTGGGAGCCGGTAAGCTTGTCGGCGGCAACGCCGGTGTCGACCTTTGCGGCATCGACGGCACGCTGGGCATCCGCGAGGGCGCTTGCGGTGCCGTCCGCCTTTTGCTTGGCGGCGGCGAGGACGGTCGCCTTCTCGGCCTGCTCGGCTGCCGCCGCGTCGTGGACGCTCTTTGCGGTATCGAGTGCCTTCTTGGCGGCGGCGACGTCCTGGAAGAACTTCGCGAGCTCGGCGTTCGCATCGTCCACGCCCTGCTGCTTGATCTCGGTGTCCGCCTTGGCGGAGTCCAGCTTGGACTGTGCGGCCGTTACGGCTGCGTTGGCGGCATCGAAGGCGACCTGCTTCTGCCGGACGGTCGACTTTGCCATATCGACTGCCGCATTGGCGGCATCGAGGTCCGATTTCGCCGCATCCAGCTCGGTCTGGGCATCCGTGACGCCCTGCTGCTTGGCAGCGACATCAGCCTTTGCGGCATCGACGGCACGCTGGGCATCCGTGACGTCCTGCTTCGCGGCATCGACATCGTCCTGCGCGGAATCCGCTGCGTCCTGCTTCTGCTGGACGGTCGCGGCGGCACCGGTGGCTGCCTGCTTCTTGGATGCGAGGTCGGCCTTGGCCGCGTTTAGCGCGGACTGGGCGCTCTTCAGGACGTTAACGTAGGAGGTCAGCTTCTGCTCGTACTCGTCGACGGAGATGGCTCCGGTATTCCAGCCCGAACCGGCCCAACCGCCGTATTGCAGCGTGAGCGAGAACGTCAAACGGGTGTCATCGTTCAGACCGCATCCCATGACAGCATAGTCAGGGTTGATGATGTTTATGTAATGACCGATACGGTAGTAATCGAACTTGTCCTGGTTGGCGTACCAGAAGTCGTAGGCGTCCTTTCCGGAAAGATTCGTCGCACCAAGGGAGGCTGCAGTCTTGTCAAACAGATCCTTTTCCTGATAGATCCAGGCCTTACAGGGGTCGCGATAGCTCCAGGCAAGGTTTTCACCAACATCGAACTGCTGAGCATGCTCTACATTTTTCGTCGAATAGTTTGCATCTGCAATCGCTGCCGCAATGAGCTTATAGCTTACCTCAAGCTCGGAAAGGCCGACGGACTTACGGTAGGCGTTCACGTTCTTCATGACTGTGATGGACGAAAGCATGTTTTCAAGGCCCGTGGCGTCGAGACTGTTTCCGATTTCGGTGTAGTCCTTGTACGTGCAGTTCTGGATGATCTCGATGGCCGAATCGGCGCCCATGGCACGGAAGAAGCCGATGGCCCCCTGCTTGAACTGCGCGTCGGCGGAGTCGAGTTTCGCCTGTGCCTCATCGACCTTCTGCTGGGCGGCGGTCACGGCCGCGTCGGCGGCATCCTTTGCGGTCTTGGCGTTCGCGAGCTCTTCGTCGGCGGTTGCCTTTGCGGACTCGGCGTCCTTGACGGCCTGCTTCGCGGCATCCAGCTTGGCGATGGCGCCGGCGTTCGCCTGCTTGGCGGCATCGAGGTCGGAGTTCGCGGCATCGAGTGCGACCTGGGCGTCGTTCACGCCGGACTCGACATTGACTGCGGCCTGCTGCTTCGCGGAGAGGGTTGCCTGGGCGTCGTTGAGATCGGTCTGTGCCGTTGCTGCAGCGGACTGCGCCTGCTTGAGCTCGGACTCGCACTGGGTCTGCACCGCTCGTGCGGCGGCGAGGGCTGCCTCCGCGTCCGCGACCTTCTGCTTTGCCGCATCGTACTCAGGACCGCTGGCACCGGCCTCTGCTGCGGCGAGGTCGGCTTTCGCCTGCTCGTAGGCGGCGCTGGCGGCTGCGGCCTTCGCATCCGCCGCGTCCTTATTCGACTGGGCCGCGGCGAGGACGGAATCGACGGAATCCTTTGCAGACTGGGCCGCAACCAGCTTGGACTGGGCATCGGCAAGCGTCGCGTTGGCGTTGTCGAGCTCGGTCTGCGCCTTGCTCACGGCATCCTGGGCGTCGCGCACGGCCTGCTCGGCGGCACCGATGGCCTCCGGGGTGGCGCCTGCGGCATCGGCCTTGGCTTTATCGAGGGCGTCCTTGGCATCCTGAGCCGCCTTGAGGGCGGACTGGTATGCTTCACCCTTCTCGGATGCATCCGCCTTGGCGCCTGCGAGACCCGCCTTCGCCTGCTCGAGGTCCTTGCCGGCGGCATCGGCGGCGTCCTTGCCCTCTGCGACCTGGCGGGCGTATTCGTCCATCGCTGCACGGTCGGCTGCCGTACCGGCGCTGACCGCCGAATCGTAGGATGCCTTGGCCTGGTCGCGGGCGGAAGCAGCCTCGTTGTAGGGACCGGCGGTCTCATCGTAGGCTGCCTTGGCGGCGGCCTCCTTCGCCTTCGCCTCGTCGACAGCCTTCTGCAGGTCCGCGATGGTCTGTGCGGCGGATTTCGCGCCGGTACCGGATGCAGCGCCGGCATGGGCGGCGATCGGCGACATCACTGCGGGGTGCTGCGTGCCACCGTCACCGGTCTGGGCGAATGCCGCGAACGGCGAGATGAGGCTCGACCCGGTCATGGCGGCCATGGTTGCCGCGGTGACGGTCAGACGTGCGATCCCCTTCGGGGCGTGAAACTTTTTGCTTGGCAGTGCGGCGAAGTGATCTCCACCGGCAGCGAAGTGCTTTCCCTGAGTCATTGCTATTCCATTCCTTTTCCGTGCCATATCCGACTAGGCATCAGAGCTCTTTCCAATAGAGATAATTATGCGCCTTAACTGGGATTGTTGTATATAGTCCGTTGGCATAAATACAACAATCCATGACTCTTTTTGTCATGGATACGAAGACGCTTCAGAAATCATTCGGCATGAGATGCAAAGAGCTCCGCGCTGGACTCGGGTGCAGCCAGGAGCAGTTTGCCAATTTGATTGAAATGGATCGTTCCTACTACGCGAGCATTGAAGTCGGGCGTCGTAATGTCAGCCTCTCAAATCTCAAGAAGATTGCCGACGGATTTCAAATCAGCATTGCTGAACTCATGAGAGACGTCAGCTAAATTTATTCGTCCTATAGTTCATCTCACCGAACACTCTGCTGTGAACTGTGAAAATGAAAAATCGTCCCACGGATTACCTGAAAATCGTCCCACGGATTACCTGAAAATCGTCCCACG
>JAXKGH010000218.1:0-1821 GCA_036550475.1 Collinsella sp.
CGTTGCCGCGAGAAGGGGTTGCGCCATGCAGGAGCTTGAGGATCGTATTCGCCATGACGGCATCGTAAAGGCCGGTAACGTCCTTAAGGTTGATGCCTTCCTCAACCACCAGTGCGACGTTGAGCTGTTCGACCACATGGGCGCCGAATGGGCCCGTCTGTTCGAGGGTGTCGAGATCAACAAGATCCTGACGATTGAGGCTTCGGGTATTGGTATGGCCTGCATCGCAGCTCAGCATTTTGGCGGCGTGCCGGTGGTCTTTGCCAAGAAGGCCCAGTCCATCAACCTTGACGGCGAGCAGTATGCCACGACCATCTATTCCTTTACCAAGCAGAAGGAGTACCCCGTCATTGTCGGCAAGCGCTTTCTGTCCGAGGGCGATAAGGTCCTGATTATCGACGACTTCCTGGCCAACGGCTGCGCGCTTGAGGGCCTTATTAAGATCTGCGAGGCTGCGGGCGCCGAAGTTGCCGGCATTGGCATCGCCGTTGAGAAGGGCTTCCAGGGCGGCGGCGATAAGCTCCGTAAGCGCGGCTTCCGCGTTGAGAGCTTGGCCCGTATCGCCGATATGGACTGCGAGAACGGCGAGATCACCTTCGCCTAAGCGCGCAACACAAGCGATTGGTATGCGATGTGACAAAGGGACTGTCCCTTTGTCACATTTTTTGTATGAGGGGAGGTGTTGATATGGATGAGAACAAGATGGGATGGCGCGAGTATGCGCGCTATGCCGAGATGTCGGTCGAGAGGTTGGCACGCGACTGCGAGGTTCAGGTGTTTCGCGCGACAGGTCCGGGCGGACAGGGCGTGAACACGACGGACTCGGCGGTGCGTATGAAGCATGGGCCCACGGGGATTGTTGTGACGGCGCGCGAGAGCCGTAGTCAGTTTCAGAATCGCGCGAGCTGCCTGCGTAAGCTGCGCGCTGAGCTGGAGCGTCGCGGGCGTCCACCGCGCCGACGCGTAAAGACTAAGGTGCCTCTGCGCTCTCGCCAGCGCAGGCTCAATGACAAGCACTTCAACGCGATTAAAAAGGCCAACCGTCGCAAGCCGGGCGGGGAGGAATGATCTTCTCAATAAGTTGCGGTGAAATAGGGACTGTTTTGCGGCTTTAGCTGCATAAACAGTCCCTATTTCACCGCAACTTAGGTGGGGTTAGCGGGTGGGGTGCCAGACGTGGAGGGCGCCGGCGAGGATGTCGACCTCGATGCGCGAGGCGACAACGGGCTCGCCGTCGGCCTGAATGGGGTAGTCGGGCTCCTCAAAGGTAAGCTCGGCATGGCGACAGCGGCGCATGCGAACCGGTGGCAGCTTGGTATGGTGGCCATCTTTGGCCGAAAGGAACATGGGAAGCGCGACCGCGCGCGGAACGGGGCCGCAGGCGTAGCAGACGTCGAGTATGCCGTCGCACGGGTCGGCGTTGGGACAGATGCGATAGCCCGAACCATAGGTGGGTCCCAGCTGGATGGCCATGATAATCGCCCGCACGCGCTCGGCGGGCGCGCCATCAAAGCTGATGGTCATGGGGTAGTTGCGATAGCGTAGGCCAAACTGCTCAAGTCCCGAGAGAGTGTAGAGCGGAGCGCCCGTCAAGCCCGTCTTTTTGCGCAGCTTGGTGGTGCCCAGGCCGATGGCGGCATCGATGCCGACCGAAAGTGTCTGGTCGTAGTACTCAACGGTAGCCTCGCCGCTGCCGCTCGCAGGGCTCCACGAGCGAATGCGCCCGATGTCCTGACGCTGCAGCTCGCAGGTGAGCAGCGCGCCAAAATCCTTGCCGGAGAAATCGTCGATGCCGAGCGTTTGGGCAAAATCGTTGCCGGA
>JAXKGH010000219.1:0-6189 GCA_036550475.1 Collinsella sp.
GTTTTCAAGATGGTCGACTTGCCCGAGCCGTTCGGCCCGATGAGCGCCACGACGTCGCCCGCGCGAACCTCAAGATCGACGCCTTCGACTACGACCTTCTTGTCGTAGCCAGCCGACAGGTCGCTTATGCGGAAAAGCGGTGCTCCGTCAGCCTGCGTTTCGACCGGGGTTTCGAGGTTCGACTCCCCTCCGAGCGTTTTGGGCCGCGGCACGAACTCCCCCATCTACCTCACCCGCTTCTTCAGCATGAGCGCGATAACCACCGGCGCGCCGAAGATGGCGGTGACGGCGCTGATGGAAAGCTCGACGGGGGAGAACAGCGTGCGTGCGATCAAATCGCAGCCCGCGCAGAAGATGGCGCCTCCCAAGAAGCACGCAGGAATCACGCTGATGGGCTTCGACGACTTCAGCGCCGACTTCACGAGATGTGGAACCGCGATGCCTACGAACGACACCGGACCAGCGAACGCGGTCACGCAGGCGGAGAGCATGCTCGCTAGAAGGACGAGCACCACGCGGAAGCGTGCGACGTTCACGCCGACGCTTTTCGCGTAGGCTTCTCCCAGCTGGAAGGCGGAAAGGGGCTTCGATATCGCGAATACGCATGCGCTCACGGTGATCACCACGACCGCGATGACCGCGACGTCGTCCCAGCTCGAACCCGAGAAGCTACCCAAAGACCAGTTGTGCAGGTTCACGATGGACTGGTCGTCGGCGAAGGCGATGAGGAAGTTCGTCGCCGCCGAGCAGATGTATCCCACCATGACGCCCGCCACGATGAGCATGGCCATGGAACTTATGCGCCGTGCGATGAGGAGCACGAAGCCGATGGTGATAAGCGATCCCAGAAACGCTGCGGCCACCATGACCGGCGAGGACATGGCCTGGTTCGCGCCCAGAAGCACGATCATCGTAAGCGCGACGACGAACTTTGCGCCCGAGGAGACGCCCAAGATGAACGGGTCGGCGATGGGGTTGTTGAAAAACGTCTGCAGCAGGAACCCGGAGAGCGAAAGTGCCCCGCCGAGAAGTATGGCTGAAAGCACGCGCGGCAGGCGAATCTCCCAGATGACCTGGCTTTCCATGGAATTGGCCGCGCCGCCCGAAAGGATGTCGGGGATGTGGTCTGCGGGCACGAGCACGCTCCCGATGCACAGGTTGGCCCCGACGAGCACGATGAGGGCAACAGCGAGCAGCGCCGTCACGACGCGACACCGCGCGGCGCGCCCCGATTCGTCGTATGCCATGGTAAGCCGGCTTCTCATGGCGCTAGCCGAGCTTCCTCAGATAATGGAAGTCACTCGTGTCATCGCCGGTGAACGCCCCGTGCAGCTCGTCGATAATGTCGGCGGTAGAAGTCATCTGCTGGTACATGTCGGCGCTTGTGACCCAGACGTTGCCGTTCTTCACGGCTTTGAACTGCGACAATAGCGCGTTTTTGCTTACGAAGTCGCTCAAGGTGGCAACCGATTCGTCGATGGTGCCGTTGTAGACGATGATGTCGGCATCCTTCGCCGTCGCATAGAAGCGCTCCATTTCGAGCGTTACTGACGAACCTGACGTCGACGCCGTCTGTGCGTCATCGAGCGCGTAGCTGCCGCCTGCGAGCTCGATCATCTGCGCCACGTAGTCGCCCCTCCGCCGCGTGACGGCGGCCCCGTTCGAGTTAATGTAGAAATACGCCACGGTTTTACCTGACGACGCGAGCCCCGACGTTTGCTCGACGCGGGCCTTCTGCTCGTTGAACAGGTGCGCGGCCTCCTCTTCCTTGTCGAACAGGACGCCGAAAAGCTTAATCCACTCGACGCGTCCGAGTGCTTCGGGCTCGCTCGACGACTGTTCGGTGAGCACGACGAGCCCGAGCTTCTGCAGCTTTTCCTTCACATCGGGCGTGTGGTTGATCATGGTGTTCTCGATGGCGAGCGTGCAGCCCGAGGCCGATATTCGCTCGTAGTCGGGCGCGCTGTACTTGCCGCCGTAGGCGATCGCCCCACTTTCGAGCGCGCTTTTGAAGCCCGCGACCGAGCAATCGTCGGCCTTCGTGCCCGACATTAAGATATTGTCGTTCGCATCGAGCGCGTCGACCAGGCACATCGTCGCCGACGACACGAGGTACACCTTGTCGGCGGGGCGTCTTATGACCGCGATGTCGGAGCTCAACCCGTCAGGTACCTTCGCATCTTGCGGCACCACGAGGAAGCGCTCCCCGTTCGAAACGCAGATAAGCCGCAAGCCGCCTTCGAACTCGTCGACAGTGAAGTGCTTGGCGTATTCAAGCTGAAGCGCCCCCGTCGGCTCCCAGCCGCAGCCCAAATCAGCGTTGTGGAAGTCGGCCGCGGCGCTTGAAGCCGTTCCCGCAGGGGAGCCGCCGCTTGCATCGTTGCCCGATTTCTCCTTCATGGTGGATGAGTCGAAGTGGAGCGTGTAGTCGATGGTGTGCGGCGTCGACATGGCGACGGTCTCGGCCGACACGGCGATGTCCTCGTCGAGCGTGACGGGTATCTCGAACGTGGAGTTGCCGCCGTCGTTTACGGGCGCGTAGTCCACGCCGTCGACGGTCATCTTGTCGTAGTTCGAACTCGACCAGGTGATGGTCGCGGTGTAGGTGTCGCCATCCTTCACAATTGTGGTGGGTGAGGCGATGCTTGCGCGCCCTGACCCGCCGGAGAGCGAGACGCTCACAGTGTATTCCTGAGAGCCTGCCGTGCCGCCGGTCGCGTTCGGGCTCGCACTGCACCCCGCGAAGGGAAGCGCGAACAGGGCGACGAGAACGCAGGCGATCTCGCGCACCGCGATGCTGCGACGCTTCCTGCTTTCCCCCTTGGGAAGAATCGACCGCATGGCGTTACTTCAGTGCGTCGGCGCGCAGATCGACGCCGGCGGATTCGAACACGAGCGTGCGGTCGTACCACTGCTCTTTTCTAATACTCCACGCGGCGCAGGCGGTGTCCTCGTCGAGCGCTTCAACGGGCACGTCGTAGGTGTACTTGCCTTCCGCGTTTTCCACATAGGGGATGAAGTCGGCCTCGCTCGCGGCGGCAGCCTCGTCGCCCGTGCCCATGAAGAGCTTGCCGTAGCCCGTGCCGGAAAGCGTCATCACGCAGTGCATGGAGCCGTTTTCCACGATGAGCTGGGCGTCCACAATCCTGAACATGTTCGAGCTGGAATCTACGGTGATCGGATAGGTGCCGTCGGCCACCTTGTCGGCGGTGATGGGGGCAGCGCTTGCGCCCTCGGGCGCATCGGCCGCCTGTTCGGTCTTTTCCTGGGAATCGGCATCGCTTGCCTTTGCGCTGTCGATTGAATTTCCGCCGCAGCCGGCGAGCGAGAATGCGAAAAGCGCCGCCGACAGGGCGAAGGCGAGGGTTTTCTTCAACATGGAGGGGTTCCTTTCCATCGCTTCGACCGCCCGCGCCGTGCGGTGGGCGGGCGGGATGCGAATGCAACGGGCATGCGCCGTCAGTCGGGGAAGGCGCATGCCCGTTGCACGGGGACGCGACCGGCGCCCCCGTGCGCGGCGAGTTTACAGCTTGGCGATGGCGTCGTCCACGTGCGAGACGTAGATGTCGTCGACCGCGACGTTCTGTCCCAGACCCTGGAGCAGGCACGTCACTTCGAAGCCGGCGGCCACGAACTTCGCAGCCCAGCTGTCGGGGTCGGTCTCGTCTGCCATGTCGTTGTTCGCGTGGTCGCCCGCGACCACCATGAACGGCGCGAGCACGGCCTTCTTGTAGCCTGCGGCGCTCGCGGCGGCGATAACATCCTCGCAGGTCGGTTCAGCCTCGACGGTGCCGACGAAGAACTGCGTCAAGCCCTCGTTCTTAAACACTTCCTGCATCTTGGCATAGTCGGCGTTGGAATCGGCTTCGGTGCCGTGGCCCATGAGGCACAGCGCCGTCTTGCCGTCGTCGAAGGACGCCATGTTCTCCTTAATGGCTGCGGCCACCTTCTTGTAGTCGTCGTCGGAGGTGAGCAGCGGGTCGCCGAGCGAGATTTTGTCGAACTTGTCGGCGTACTTGTCGAGCTCGTCTTTCACGTCGGTGTATTCCAGGCCACCCATGAGATGCGTCGGCTGCACGACGATTTCCTTCACGCCGTCTTCCACGCAGCGGTCGAGCGCCTCGGTCATGTTGTCGATCGCGATGCCGTCGCGCTTCTTCAGCTTGTCGATGATGATCTGCGCGGTGAAGGCGCGGCGGATGTCGTAGTCCTGCCAGTACTTCTCGCGGATAGCGTCTTCGATGGCGCCGATGGTGATGTGGCGCGAGTCGTTGTAGCTCGTGCCGAAGCTCGTGACGAGGATGACCGGCTTCACGGCCTTCTCCTTTTCGCTCGATTTCTCGGAACTCGCGGAGGTGCTGGAGCAGCCCGCGAGCGCGAATCCGGCGAGCGCGACGGCTCCGGTTGCTGCGGCGCCCATGAAGCCGCGGCGTGACATCTGGTCGGACATGGTTTTTCCTTTCCTCGGTTTGCCGGTCCCCCGGCGACAGTTGCTTGTCGGCACAAGCGAAAGAAAAGCGCACCCCTCGGGGTTCACAAGGAGCTAACGCCACGGCGATGCCGTGAGGAAAAGGCGAAGCAGTCTGGCTTGGGGCGCGAGGCAGTTCGCCCGCGCGTCCTATACAGTAATGTCCCTTGCCCAGGATTCCCACCTGGTTCCCTCCGCAAGCCAGCGCGGGCTGTGCGGGCGCCGCGCCGGTCATTTCCTTTTATCCGATTGTCATATGCTCGTTGCCGAAACTTTTACTATGATAGTGGGCACTTGTGAACGTGTCAAAGCCAGGGCGGGCGGCATTGCGCCTCCTGCCTGCGTATTTGCGCCGATTGCCGCTGCGGGCGCCGTGTTTTGCCCGCAGTGCGAAGGGCGGCGTAAACGGTTGCGATGAGAAACGGGAAGGGAAGGCTCGGATGATTCATATCGTTGGCGCAGGCTCGGGCGCCGCCGACCTTATCACGCTGCGCGGGGCGCGCCTTCTGCGCGCGGCCGACGTGGTCGTTTGGGCGGGGAGCCTTGTGAACCCCGAGCTGCTCGCCGATTGCAAGGAATCCTGCGTCGTCTACGACAGCGCGCACATGACCTTGGAGGAAGTGCTCGACGTGATGTGTGCGGCGGATGCGCGGGGCGAGGAAGTGGTGCGCCTGCACACGGGTGACCCGTGCCTATACGGCGCCATCCAGGAGCAGATGGACGCACTCGACGCGCGCGGCGTGGACTACGAGGTGGTGCCCGGCGTGTCGAGCTTTTGCGGTGCCGCGGCGGCGCTTCGCCAGGAATACACGCTGCCGGGAATCAGCCAGTCGGTCGTGATCACGCGGCTTTCCGGGCGCACCCCCATGCCCGCGGGCGAGGGCATGCGCACCATGGCGGAAAGCGGCTCGACTATGGTCATCTTCCTGAGCTCGGGTATGCTCGCCGAGCTTTCCGCCGAGCTTTTGGCCGCGGGCCGCAGCTCCGACGAGCCGGCGGCGCTCGTGTACAAGGCGACCTGGCCTGAGGAGCGCGTGGTGCGCTGCACAGTGGGCACGCTCGCCGATGCGGGCGCGCGAGAGGGCATCGACCGCACGGCGCTCGTGGTGGTGGGCCGCGTGCTCGGAGCTCGCGGCGGGCTTGCGCACGACGGCGCGCAAGCGGAGTCGTACGAGCGCAGCAAGCTTTACGACCCTTCGTTTGCCACGGGGTATCGGAAGGCGAGCAGCTAGCGTGGCCTTCGAGCATTACATATATACCGGGACGACCCGCCTGCGCTGCGGCTACACCACGGGGAGCTGCGCCGCGCTCGCGGCGAAGGCGGCCTGCGAGATGCTCTTGTCACGAAAGCCCGTCGGCCGCGTGTCGATCGTCACCCCCGGCGGGCTGCCCGTCGAGACGGACGTGGTCGATGCATACATCGGCGAGGGGTGCGCCCAGTGCGCCGTGCGAAAGGATGCAGGCGACGACGCCGATGTGACCGACGGCGTGCTCGTGTACGCGCGCGTGGAACATGCGGGGTCGGGCACGGGTACTTCGGGCAGCAAGGACGTGCCCGCGCACGAATCGGAAGTTTCCGTCGATGGCGGCGTGGGCGTGGGGCGCGTGACGTTGCCCGGGCTCGAGCAGCCGGTGGGGGCGGCCGCCATCAACGCGACGCCGCGCGCGATGATTACTTCGGCGGTGCGTGAGGTGTGCGCCGCGCACGGCTTTTCTGGAAA
>JAXKGH010000220.1:0-9051 GCA_036550475.1 Collinsella sp.
GGCACATCGTCTGGCTTTTGAGGATGCTCGCAAGCTTGCCGCGCAGATTGCGCCGGAGCTCAGCTTTATCTATGGCTTTGAATGCGATTGGTACGAGGGCTGCGAGCCTTTGGTTGAGCGCTGGTCCCAGGGCGCCGTCGTACTCCTGGGCAGCGTGCATTGGATTGGCAACCCAGGCGATATTGCGGCAGGTGCTGCGGGCACGGCGGGGACGGAGGACGTCGCTCGTCCTGATACACCCGATTCCCTTTGCGGTTGGATCGACGATGACACCAACCTGCATGTTTGGGAAAACTTAGACGTACGCGGCGTGTGGGAGCGCTATGTCGATGACTGGTGCCGCGCCTGCGAGAGCCCGCTCAACTTTGATGTAATGGCTCACCCCGACCTGGTCATGCGCTTTTCGAAAGAGGGCTTTGCGCCCGACTTTGACCCCGCGCCGTTCTGGGGGCAGATGGCAGAGTGTGCACACGACACAGGCCGCCGCGTTGAGGTCTCGACCGCCGCGCCGCGCAAGGGACTCGACGACTACTATCCCGCGACCGGGTTGTTGCGTTGCTTCGCCCACGCCGAGGTGCCGATCACTTTTGGCTCGGACGCACACCGCGCCTGCGACATCTGCTGGAACATCCGCGAGGCCCAGGCCCACGCCTACGACTGCGGTTATCGAACCTTCGACATCCCCCACCTCACCGGAGAATGGGAGTCCACGCCCCTCGCCTAACTGGTCGTTTAAGAACGTCCCCAATGACTAGTGGCGGCGGGCGTTGAGTTCGCCGGCTAGCTCGTCGAGGGTGATACCGTAGCGCTCGAGCGTCACGAGCAGGTGGTAGACCAGGTCGCCGGCCTCGTAGCGGATGTGATCGTGATCGTTATCCTTGCAGGCCATGATCACCTCGCTTGCCTCCTCGGCAAGCTTCTTGAGCAGCTCGTCCTCGACATCGGTCAGCAGACGCGCGGTATAGCTCTCCTGCGGCGATGCATCATGACGACCGTGAATCACCTCGGCCAGACCTGTCAGCGTCTCTCCGATATTTCCATCCTGAACGTTTGCGGTGCGCACACCCATAGTTCAATCCTTTCTGGTGGCCGAGCGTCTAATCGAGCGCCCGCCCTACGCGAGTTTCTTAAAGAAGCAGGTACGGTTGCCGGTGTGGCAGGCCGGACCCGGCGAGTCGACCTTGACCAGCAGCGTATCGCTATCGCAGTCGGCCCAGAGCTCCTTGACCTCCTGCATGTTGCCGCTTGTCGCGCCCTTGTTCCAGAGCTCCTGGCGGCTGCGGCTCCAAAACCACGTGGTCCCGGTCTTGAGCGTCAGCCCCACCGATTCCTCGTTCATCCAAGCAACCATAAGCACCTCGCCGGTGTCATACTGCTGAACCACACAAGGAATCAACCCACGGGCGTCGTATTTCAGCTCGGTAGCATTTACCACCTCAGTCATCATTCCTCCCAAGTAATTACCGTGAACATCGCAGGTCGGCGAGGCTTGCCCAGGTGCCGCAGGTTGCCGCGAAAGAGGAGCGACGCGTACTTTGGTACGCGAGCGACGGTTTGAACGGCAAGATGCGGTGCCTGGACAAGCCGCAGCGAAGCCCGCAGCACTAGAAGTCCAACCTCACAGGGATTCCCTGCGATGCCATATACTCTTTGACTTCGCGAATGCTGAAGGTTCCAAAGTGAAAGACGCTCGCCGCCAGCACGGCGTCGGCCTCGCCCTCGATCACGCCCTCGGCAAAATGCTCGAGTGTGCCCACGCCGCCGCTCGCGATGACGGGAATCGGCACCGCGCGCGCCACGGCGCGGGTGAGCGCCAAATCAAAGCCGGCCTTGGTGCCGTCGCGATCCATGCTGGTCAGTAGGATTTCGCCGGCGCCGCGACGAGCCGCCTCCTCGGCCCACGCCACCGCGTCGATACCCGTAGCGTTGCGGCCGCCCGCCGTAAAGACCCCCCACTTATCGGCGCCCGGCTCCCCGGGCAGCCCCACGCGCTTGGCATCGATCGCCACGACCACGGCCTGGCTGCCAAACGCCGCGGCAGCCTGGCTAATCAGCGACGGGTCGCGCACGGCCGCCGAGTTGAGCGACACCTTGTCGGCACCGGCGGCAACCATGGTGCGCATGCCCGCAAGATCGCGAAAGCCGCCGCCCACGGTATAGGGGATAGCCAGCTCCTCGGCCGCATGCGCCGCCATCTCGATAGTCGTCGCGCGGTTGTCACTCGTGGCGGTAATATCCAGGAAGACGACCTCGTCCGCACCCTCGCGATCGTAGGCACGCGCTAGCTCCACCGGGTCGCCCGCATCGCGCAAGCTCACAAAGTTGACGCCCTTGACCACGCGGCCGTCCTTAACATCCAGACAGGGAATTACGCGTTTGGTAAGCATGGGCTACTCCTCCCCTCGGGCGGCGGCCAGCGCCTGGGCCAGCGTAAAGTTGCCCTCGTAGAGCGCACGACCAGTGATAGCACCCTCGATGGCGCCCTCGCCCACCGCGGCAAGCGCGCGAATATCGCCGAGCGTCGAGATACCGCCCGACGCCACGACGGGAAAGCCCGCGACCTGCGCCACATGGCGATACGCCGCCACATCGATGCCCGTCTGCATGCCATCGCGCGCGATGTCGGTATACACCAGATGCTTAAAGCCCAGCTCGGTAAGCTGCGCCACGGCATCGTCGAGCGCCACGCCCGCGCCGTCGCGCCAGCCGTTCACCTTAACCTGGCCGTCGCGCGCGGCAATGTCGGCGACCAGCAGCTCGCCAAAGCCTTGGGCTGCCACCTCGGCAAAACCTGGCTCGGTCACCAGCACGGTGCCCAGCGCAATGCGGCGAGCACCATAGCCGGCCAGCTCGTCGATGCGTGCGAGCGAGCGAACGCCGCCGCCCACGTCCACGGACAGACCGTCGACGCCGCAGATGGCCTTAATCGCCGCCGAGTTGGCAGCGCATGTGTCCTCGTCCTCGCCAAAGGCAGCGGACAGGTCGACGACGTGCACCCAGCTTGCGCCCTGCTCGGCAAACGAGCGAGCAACGGCCACGGGGTCGTCGGAATATACCTTGCAGCGACTCCGGTCGCCGCGCTCCAGGCGCACGACCTTGCCGCCGATCAGATCGATTGCGGGAAACAGGATCATCGGCCGACCTCCTCGACGATGTTGACGAAGTTCTTAAGGATGCACTGACCCAGCGCGGAGGATTTCTCGGGATGGAACTGGCAGCCCCACACGTTACCGTGGCGCACGATGCACGGGAAGCTCCGTGTATAGTGCGTGCGTGCCAACACATCGGCGGCATCGACGTCGTCGGCCACCGCGTAGCTGTGAGTGAAATACATGTTGGCGCCCTCGGCAAAACCGGCAAGCAGCGGATCAGCCGCACCGGCGGACGTCATGTGCACCTGGTCCCAGCCCACGTGCGGCACCTTCAGGCGGCTCGACTCCAGGCGCGTGCACGAGCCGCGCATAATACTCAGGCCATCGACCCAGGGACCGTCAGCCTGCTTGGGAGCGTTTCCGTCCGCGACCGTGCCCTCGTCCGCCGGCACGCCCTCGTCGCCGCGCTCAAAAAATAGCTGGAGGCCCAGGCAGATGCCGAGCAGCGGAATCCCGGCGGCGACGGCATCGAGCACGGCCGCCTCCTCGCCGCTCTCGCGCATAAAGGCAATCGCATCGTAGAACGCACCCACGCCCGGGATGACCAGGCCGTCGGCGTTGCGGATCTGCTCCGGATCGTCCGACGTGCAGGCGGCGGCACCGGCGCGCGCAAGCCCGCGCACGACGCTCGACAAGTTGCCCTTGTGGTAGTCGACCACCACAATCTTCGGTTCGCCCACGCGACCCTCCCTTTTCCCATTCAAAACCTGCCAAAAAGGGACAGGTTTATTTTGGTCGGTTAAACGTTCACCCACCACATGAGACAGCATTCCCGCAGATAAAACCTGCCAAAATAAACCTGTCCCTTTTTGGCAGGTTACAGTGAACCCTTGGTGCTGGGGATGCCCTGCACGCGAGGGTCCAGCTCACAGGCTTGGCGCATCGTGCGGCCCACGGCCTTAAAGGCGGCCTCGATAATGTGATGCGAGTTGCCACCCGCCAGCTCGCGCACGTGCAGCGTGAGCTTGGCATCGCGCGCAAAGGCGTAGAAGAACTCGACGGCCAGCTCGGTATCGAAGCTGCCCACGCGCTCGGTCGGCACGGGCAGCTCGCAGTAGGCCTGCCCGCGGCCCGAAATATCAACAGCAGCCATCACAAGCGTCTCGTCCATGGCGATCGCCGCGTCGGCAAAGCGCGTAATGCCCGCCTTGTCGCCCAGCGCCTGGCAAAACGCCTCGCCCAGCACAATACCCGTGTCCTCGACGGTGTGATGTGCATCGACCTCGACGTCGCCCACCGCGTGCACCGTCAGATCGAACAGACCATGGCGGCCAAAAGCGTTGAGCATGTGGTCGAAATACGGCACGCCGGTCGAGATATCGCACACGCCAGATCCGTCCAGGTCGAGCTTTACGACAATGTCGGTCTCGCCCGTCTTGCGGGTTACCTCGGCATAGCGGTCCATCTACATCTCCTCCTTCACCAGCGCGGCAAACGCTGCCAGCACCTCGTCGTTTTCCTGCGGGGTGCCCACGGTAATGCGCAGGCAGTCCGCAAGGCCCGGCGCGTAGCTAAAGTCGCGCACCAAAATTGAATACTCGTCGCGCAGGCACTCGCGCACGCGCGTGGCATGCGGCGTGCGCACGAGCACAAAGTTCGCCGCGCTCGGCCACGCCTCCACGGGCAAGCCCTCGGCAGCCATCACGCGCAGAGCGGCCAGCTCGCGCTCACGCTCGGATGCGACCTGCGCCACCACAGGTGCGTAGGCATCGCGGGCACGCACGCAGGCAAGTGCTGCCGCCTGGCTCAGCACGTTGACCGAATAGATCTGGCGAATCGCCGCGAACACGTCGATGACCTCGGGCGCCGCGATCACATAGCCCAGGCGCGTGCCGGCGGCGCCGAACGCCTTGGACAGTGTATGCAGAATCACCAGGTTAGGATGCTCGGCAATAAGGCCTTGCGCCGTAGTTGCCGCGCCAAACGAATCGTCCGCAAACTCAACGTAGGCCTCGTCGACCATGACCATGCCGGGGCACGCATCGCACAGGGCCGCGACAAAGTCGAGCGGTGCCACGTCGCCCGTGGGGTTGTTGGGCGAAGTCACGATGGCCAGGCTGCACTCCGGCGCCGCGGCAAGCACGGCTGCCTGGTCGAGCTCAAAGCTCGCCGGGTCGCGCCACACGTCGCGCACCTCGGTCTGACAGAGCGATGCAAAGAACGCATACTCGCTAAAGCACGGCGGGCAGTTGAGCAGGGTCCGTCCCGCGCCGCCAAACGCCAGCAGGTAGTTATAGAGCAGCTCGTCGCCGCCGTTTCCCACGCAAGTATTCTCGCGCGTCACGCCATGCCAAGCAGCCAGCTCGTCGCGCAGCTCGTTGGACATGGGATCGGGATAGCGGTTGAGCGGTGTGGCAGCCAAGGCCGCGTCGATCGCCTCGCGCACGCCAGCGGGCACGGGATAGGTGTTCTCGTTAGCCGAAAGATTGATGCGCGTGGGCGTAAAGTTGGGATCGTAGGACTCAATACCGGCCAAGTAGGGCTGGACGAGCTCCTTCATGCGCGGCGTGAGTTCGGCCATATTAGGCCCCCTCGACGACCGCGCCAGTGGCACCGCCCGCAGCTGCCGCCAGGTCCACGCCCTCGGCGACCGTCGCGGTCGTATCACCCGGCCAGGCGACCTTGGTCAGGTCGGCCGCGGCCAGCGACTCGGCGCTCACGGCATCCTCGCCCTGCTCCAACACGCGACGGCGCAGTGCGGCAGAAAGCGCGTGTGCCCACAGGCCCTCGGCCTCGGCCAGACGCTGCGTAGCGGGAGCGTCGGAGAGCAGGCCCTCGGGCGTATAGCAAATGACACTCGAGCGCTTGACGAACTCCTCCACCGAAAGCGGGTTGGAGAACATGGCGGTGCCGCCGGTCGGCAGCGTGTGGTTGGGGCCGGCAACGTAATCGCCGAGCGGCTCGGAACTCCAAGCGCCCACAAAGATGGCGCCGGCGTTGCGAATGCCGCCGAGCAGGCCCATCGCATCCTTGCAGTGCAGCTCCAGGTGCTCGGGCGCCACGGTGTTCACCGCCTCGACGGCGGCAGCCATGTCGGCTGCCACCACGACGGTGCCCTCATTGTCGAGCGAGGCACGCGTGATCTCGGCACGCGGCGACTGCGCTACCAGAATGTCGATACCCGCCTCGACCTCACGCGCAAACTGCTCGTCGCAGGTCACCAGATAGCAGGCCGCCAGCGGATCATGCTCGGCCTGGGCCATCAGGTCGGCCGCGACCACCATGGGCTTGGCCGTGGCGTCGGCCAGCACGCAGACCTCGGAGGGACCGGCGACCATATCGATACCCACGTCACCCGAGACAATCTGTTTGGCAGCGGCAACAAAAGCGTTACCCGGACCGGTGATTTTATCGACACGCGGAATGGTCTCGGTACCGTACGCCATCGCGGCCACGGCCTGGGCGCCGCCCACCATATAGATCTCGTCCACGCCGCCGAGTTTAGCGGCCGCGAGCGTATACGGGCTAATCAGTCCATCCTTTTGCGGCGGGGTCACCATAACCACGCGTTTGACGCCGGCCACCTTGGCGGGAATGGCGTTCATAAGCACGGTGGAAGGGTACTGCGCGCGACCGCCCGGTACATAGATGCCGGCCGCCGCGAGCGGGGTCACCTTAACGCCGAGCATCGTGCCGTCCGCACGCGTGGTAAACCAGCTCTGCTCGACCTCGCGCTGGTGGAACTCGCGAATCTGGCGCGCGGCCTTCTCAAGCGCGGCGACAAAGGCCGGGTCAAGGCCTTCGAGCGCGGCATCGATCTGCTCCTGCGGCAAGCGGAAGCTCTGCAGCTCAACGCCGTCAAAACGCTGACAGTAATCGCGCACCGCGGCATCCCCGTTGGCACGCACGTTGGCCACGATATCGCGGGCGGCGTCGATGATGTTTTGCGGCAGCACGCCCTTGCGGTTGAGCTGGTTGGTAACGAGGCGCTCACCGGGAGCAAGCTTGATGGTCTTCATATCGGTATCCCCTATCGGTCGAGGTTGTGTTCGAAAAACGAGAGGCCGGGCGGCGGCGCCAATCGGCCCGCAGCCCGTACGTTGGGGCGCCCGTGCGCGCTCGCGCTATTGTGCCGAGCCCGCGACGGGCTCAAAATGCTTGTCCTTAACGGCCGCGGCCAAGCGATCTGCCAGATTGCGTACGCGCGGATCCAGGCGCGCAGCACCCGGATTGACAAAGAAGCGGGCCGTGCAGTCCATGATGCGCCCGGTGATGACCAGGTCGTTGTCGCGCAGCGTGGCACCCGTGGCGGTAATGTCCACGATGCGATCGGTCATGCCGACGATGGGGCCCAACTCGATGTTGCCGTGCAGCGAAGCTATGTCGGCGTTCACGCCTCGCTCGGCATACCAGGCACTCGCGATGCGCGGATACTTGGTTGCCACGCGAAGCGACCCGCGGCGAGCATAGTTGCGCTCGGCCTGACCGGCGCGCCATGCGGGCTCCGCCTCGATAAAGGTGCACAGGCCATAGCCCAGGTCGACCAGCTGCAGCAGGTTGAGGTCTGCCTCGATAAGCGAATCCCAACCGCAGATGCCGCAATCGGCACCGCCACAGCCCACAAAAGCAGGCGCGTCGCTGGGGCGCACGATGACAAACTCGATATCGCCGACCGCGCCCTCGCCGACACGCGTGTCGCGGCCGCGCACGATCAGGTGACGGCCGGGGTCACGCAGCTCGGAGACGTCCAGGCCCGCGGTCTCGAGCACGTCGAGCGTGTCGGCCTTAAGCGAGCCCTTGGGCACGGCGATACGCAGCGGCCCCTCGGCGCCACGGCCCACGGCGTGGTCGCCATCGGAAGCGGCGTCCTCGGCCGAGGTGCGCACGGCCTCCAGACGCTCGAGCGAAAAGGCGAAGCCCGCCGCCGGCACCTCGATACCGTCGCCAAACGCACCGGTAAAGATGGAGTCGTAGCGTCCGCCCGAACCGACCGGATCGGGCAGGCCGCCGGCATAGGCCTTAAAGACCAGACCCGTGTAGTAATCAAAAGAATTCATGATGGAGAAGTCGAAGGACAGCACCTGGGCGTCCTCGGGAGCCAGGCCCTCGACCAGGGCACGCAGCTCGCGCGTCAGCGGCGCGACGATGCCGGCAGCCTCCAGCAGCGCATCCACGCGGTCGAGCACCTCGGCACCACCGTGCAGGCGCGGCAGCTCGCTAATGGCGGCCTTGACGGCATCGGACTCGGCGCTGGCAGCCACGCGGGCATCGAGGCCCACAAAGTCGTTGGCATGCACGCAGCGCAGGGCCTCGGCAGCCAGCTCACGATCCTCGCATACCGCGAGCAATTCCTTAAAAGGACGCACGCTGCCTGCGATAATGCGCGCATCGGGAAGTGCCAGCTCGCGCACGGCCTCGGCGACCAGCGAGACAATCTCGACATCGCCCGAGGTATCGCCCGCGCCGATAAGCTCAAAGCCCAACTGCGTAAACTGGCGCGAACCACCGGCATTGCGCTGACACTCGCGAACCACCGGCGCCTCGTAACGTAAGCGCAGAGGCAAGTCGGCAGCGCGCATACGGGTCGAAACCAAGCGCACGATCGGCAGCGTGTTGTCGGGACGGACCACCAGCAGGCGGCCATCATCGTCAAAGAGCTTAAACGGCGTGTCCGCAATGCGGCCGCCTTCCTCGAGCGAGCCCTTGTCCTCGAGCAGCGGCGTCTCGACCGGCAGGTAATGATGCTCCCTAAAGCAGCCCTTCACCGTACATGTGATCTCCTCGCGCGCCTGAGCCTCCTCGGGCAATATGTCCCGGAATCCCCACGGTGTGGCCGTCATCTGGTGAGCCTCCTCATGCTGTGTTTCATATAGAGCAGAAGACCGGCATAGCTCCGCCGGTCTTCTGGGTACTTTAGCATACTAGAGTGTTTGCGGGGAGAATCGTCCTCCTCGGCTCA
>JAXKGH010000221.1:0-6513 GCA_036550475.1 Collinsella sp.
GTGAGCTTCCAGTATCCCGATGCCCGCGCCGATGTCATCAGCGGCGTGAACTTCACCACGCATGCCGGTCAGATGCTCGGCATCATTGGCTCCACGGGCTCGGGCAAGTCCACGCTCGTGCAGCTGATTCCGCGCCTGTACGACGTCACAGGCGGCAGCATTTCGCTCGACGGCATCGACGTGCGTGACATGACCCTTTCCGAGCTACGCCGCCGTATTGGTTATATCCCGCAGCAGGGTCGCCTGTTCTCGGGCACCGTCGAGAGCAACCTCAAGTTTGCCGGCGATATGGTGAGTGACGAGGATATGCGCCAGGCGGCACGCGTCGCCCAGGCGGAGGACTTTATCGCCGAGCGCGAGGGCGGCTACGACTCCCCCATCAGCCAGGGCGGATCCAATGTCTCGGGCGGCCAGCGCCAGCGCCTGGCCATCGCCCGCGCGTTGGCCAAAAAGCCCGAGGTCGTGGTGTTCGATGACTCGTTTAGTGCCCTCGACTACAAGACCGACGCGCGCCTGCGCGAGGAGCTGGCCAAAAACGTTACCGACGCCGCACTCGTGGTCGTGGCCCAGCGCATCGCGACCATCATGCACGCCGACCAGATTATCGTGCTCGACGACGGCCACGTGGTGGGCACCGGTACGCACGAGGAGCTGCTGCACAACTGCCCGGCATACCTGGAGATCGCACAGTCGCAGCTTTCCGCCGAGGAGCTGGGGCTTACCCAAGAAGAAATTGCAGCCGTCACGGAAGGAGGCGAGCGCTAATGGCAGACGAGACCAAGACTCAGATTCCCAAGCCCACCCGCCGGCGCGGTCCTATGGGCCGTATGGGTGGCATGGGCCGCGGCGAAAAGGCCAAGGACTTTAAAGGCACCATGAGGCAGCTGCTCGGCTATATCGGCCAGCACAAGATTGCCGTGTTTGCTGCCGTCGCCTTTGCCGTGTGCTCGGTCATCTTTAACATTGTGGGGCCCAAGGTGCTCGGCCAGGTTACCACCAAACTGTTCGAAGGCCTGGTTGCCAAGGTCAACGGCACCGGCGACGTCGACTTTGACTGGATCGCCAAGACGCTCGGCTTTTTGCTCTGCCTGTATCTGGCAAGCTCTGTTTGCAGCCTCATCCAGGGCTGGCTCATGACCGGCGTCACGCAAAAGATCTGCTATCGCATGCGCAAGGAGATCGCCGCCAAGATCGCTGTCGTTCCAATGAGCTACTTCAACGGCCACAGCAAGGGCGACGTGCTCAGCCGCATCACCAACGACGTCGATACGCTGGGCCAGTCGCTCAACCAGAGCGTGACCCAGCTCATCACGTCGGTGACGCAGATTATCGGCGTGCTCGTCATGATGCTGTCGATCAGCCTGCCGCTCACCGGCGTCACCGTGCTCACGCTGCCGGCCGCCGCGATTATCCTGACCGTAATGATTCACTTCTCGCAGCCATACTTCCGAGAGCAGCAGCAGGTTCTGGGTGCCGTCAACGGCATTATCGAGGAGGATTTTGCCGGCCAAAACGTCATTCAGGTGTTCGACCGCGCCGAGGCCTCAATCGAGGAGTTCGACCGTCAAAACGACCGCCTCTTTATTAGTGGCTGGCGCTCGCAGTTCCTGTCGGGCCTGATGATGCCGCTTATGAGCTTGGTGGGCAACATGGGCTACGTGGGCGTCGTCGTGGTGGGCGCGCAGCTCGCACTGACCGGCAATGCCACGCCCGGCGACATCCAGAGCTTTATCCAGTACGTTCGCAACTTTACGCAACCCGTGCAGCAGCTGGGCAACGTGAGCAACACGATGCAGTCGATGGCCGCCGCCACCGAGCGCGTGTTTGAGTTCCTGGCCGCGCCCGAGGAGGAGCAGAAGGCCGACGCGCAGATTCCCGAGAAGCGCCCCGGCCACGTGGAGTTTGACCATGTGAAGTTTGGCTACACGCCCGACAAGACCATCATCCACGACTTTAGCTGCGAGGCGCAGCCCGGCCAGACCATCGCCATCGTCGGTCCCACCGGCGCCGGCAAGACCACGCTCATCAAGCTGCTGCAGCGCTTCTACGATGTGGACGGCGGTTCGCTGCGTGTCGAGGGCGTCGACGTGCGCGACTGGGACCGCGCGGCGCTGCGCGGCGAGTTTGCCATGGTGCTGCAGGATACCTGGCTGTTTAACGGCACCATCCGCGAGAACATCCGCTACGGACGCCCCGACGCGAGCGATGCCGAGGTCGAAGCCGCTGCGCGCGCCGCACGCTGCGACCACTTTATTCATACGCTCGCCGGCGGCTACGACTTTATGATCAACGAAGAGGGCACCAATCTGTCGCAGGGTCAGCGCCAGCTCGTGACCATCGCCCGCGCCATTTTGGCCGACCGCCCGGCGCTCATTCTGGACGAGGCGACTTCCAACGTCGATACCCGTACCGAGGAGCTTATTCAGCGCGCCATGGATGCGCTGATGCAGGGCCGCACGAGCTTTGTTATCGCGCATCGCCTGTCCACGATCCGAAACGCCAACGTGATCTTGGTAATTCGCGACGGCGACATCGTCGAAAAGGGCACGCACGACGAGCTGCTCGCCCAGGGTGGCTTCTACGCCGATCTGTACAACTCGCAGTTCGACGAAGCGGCGTAAATTCTGCCGCAGGGAACGAATGATGCCCGAGAACGGGGGCGCAGGACAACCTGCGCCCCCGTTTTTGTTCTGCGGCCCTTGAGCCGCCTCCCCTGGGACCTGATTGACAGCCCCTTCGAGGCCCCGTGGGCAAAAAAGGGCAAATATGAGTACTGTTACTTTTTTAGTATCAGCCAAAACAGCCTCAAACGACCTCCTTGCGGCCTCTATACGCCTTCAAATTAATCAAAACGCCCGTTAGCGGGCTTCTGCGTGCCAACGTTAATGAACATATTTTTCACTTTGTCTATTATCTTGCTAGACCGATATGATACTAAGATAGCAACCGTACTCATATTTGGCATTTTTTGCCCGCGGGGTGTTTCCTGGGGAACCGACAACAGCCTTAGGGTCGCGCGCGGTGCCACTCCCTCCCGACATCCGCCGACGTTTACCCAGATAAAACCTGCCAAAATAAACCTGTCCCTTTTTGGCAGGTTTCGGGGTAACAAGGGCTTGCACTTTAGCGTGCGACAGCGGATAATGCCGAACACTCAACAGTACGCTTATTGCTCTTTCTATAGATTGAGGAGGCCCCTATGGCCATGGAATTCAAACGCAAGTTGCCGATCCCCATGGAGATCCGCGAGGAAATGCCGCTTTCTGCCGAGCTTACCGCCAAAAAGCAGGCATTTGACGCCGAGGTCGCCAAAGTCTTTACCGGTGAGGACGCACGCAAGGTGCTCATCATCGGCCCGTGCTCTGCCGACCGCGAGGATTCGGTGCTTGAGTACATGAACCGACTGGCCAAGACCGCCGAGGAGGTCAAGGACAAGCTCATCATCATTCCGCGCGTCTACACCAATAAGCCGCGCACCAAGGGCACCGGCTACAAGGGCCTGCTGCACAACCCCGACCCCGAGGCTCCCGACGACCTGCTCGAGGGCGTCAAGGCCATCCGCCATATGCACCTGCGCGTTATTGAGGAAACGGGCTTCTTCACCGCCGACGAGATGCTCTATCCGTCCAACTACCAATACCTCGTTGACCTGCTGAGCTATGTTGCCGTGGGCGCACGCTCGGTCGAAAACCAGGAGCATCGCCTGGTATCGAGCGGCATTTCGGTACCCGTTGGCATGAAGAATCCCACTGCCGGCTCTACCACCGTTATGCTCAACTCCATTTACGCCGCGCAGGCGCACCAGAGCTTCATCTTCCGCAACTGGGAGGTCGAGTGCGACGGCAATCCGCTCGCGCACGCCGTTATGCGTGGCTACATCGGTCTCGATGGGCGCACCTACCCCAACTACCACTACGAGCACCTGGAGCGCCTGGCCGAACGCTATACCGAGCATGCCGGCTATGCCAATCCGGCAGCGGTCATCGACTGCAACCATGACAACTCGGGCAAGCGCCCGCTGGAGCAGTATCGCATTTGCAAGGAGGTACTCGACAGCTGCCGCCGCAACGAGTCCATCTCCAAGCTGGTCAAGGGCTTTATGATCGAGTCCTACCTGGAGGACGGCAACCAGCCGGTCGACGGCGGTGTCTTTGGCAAGTCGATCACCGACCCGTGCCTGGGCTGGGAAAAGACCGACTACCTCATCCACGAGATCGCGGAACGTATTTAGTTACGCGGTTTTACCAAACCGCGTAACTGCTCGACGCTGCAAACCCGCCAGAACGGCAATCTGCCTTTCAGCTTCGACGGCATGACCAAAAGGTCAATGCCGCCTCGTTTCAAGGCACCTTGCTCGCTCTGGCGGGTTTTCGCTGACGTTTTTCGACCTGCATCGTTGCCAAGGTTGGCACCAATGACTAATGCGGTAACTAGCTACGTCGGTCCGCTTGACCGGCTGGGTTTCTGAGGTGCGGCAGATTCCCGCGAAAGAGGAGGGCATAGACCTTAAGGGTCATGCCCGACGATTGAAGGGCAAGGTGCCGTGCCTCGGGAAGACAGACAGTTACGCCGAGGGCTCCTGCTGCGTAATGCAGTGGATATTTCCGCCACCGAAGACGACCTGCTCGGACTGAACGCCGACGCACTTGTAGACGCCCTCGCCCCAGACCTCGTCGTAGATCTTCTGGAGCGTGTCAACGGCAAGCTGATCGTTCTCGTCGCCGTACTGCGGGACGATAACGCCGTGGTTGGTGACCAGGTAGTTCATGTAGGAGGCGATCAGCGGCTCGTCGGCAACGCGCGGCTCGGCATTCTCGTCGGCGTCGATGGTGTCGCAGGAAGCCTGGTCCATGAACAGCGGGTTCACAGGCATGCAGAGCTTGTAGACCTTCATCTTGCGGCCCTTGGCGTCAACGGCGTTGGAAAGGGTCTCGTAGACAGCATGGCATTGCTCGTAGAACGGATACTCGGGATCGTCGGTCCAGATGCAGGCCATGACGCCCGGAGCGATGAACGTAGCGACATCATCGATGTGGCCGTTGGTCTCCTCGGGGTCGATGCCCTCCTTAACCCAGATGACCTTCTCGACACCCAGGTAATCCTTGAGGTGCTCGTCCATATAGGCGCGAAGTTCCTCACTCCAGGGCTCAAACTTCTTGTGGAACTTGGGCCAGATGGACTCGGGATCCTCTTCCTCCTCCAGAACCGCAGAGCAGGTGCGGCCCGGGGAAAGCAGGCACTGGTCGGTCACGACCACGGTGCCTTCGCCGTCGACGGTAATGGAGCCGCCCTCGAGGATCATGTCATCGGGACGATAGCGACGGCAGCCGGAAAGCTCAGCCATCTTAAGGGCAATCTGCTCGTCCTTGTCCCACGGGAAATAGAGGCCGTCGACGAGGCCGCCGTAGGCGTTGAAGTGCCAGTGGTTGGCGCGCTTATCGCCCTTGCCATTGATAACAAAAGTGGCAGCGGTGTCGCGGAACCAAGCGTCGTCGGTGGTCATCTCGATAACGGTGACGTTCTCGTCTTCCTCAAAGGCGGCCTTGCAGTTGGCGTAGTCGGCCTGGTTGGCGCACATGGTGACCGGGGTGAACTCGGCGATGGCGCGAGCGATGGCGGCATACTGCTTCTGAGCCGGCTTGGCACCATGGGCCCAGGTATCGGTGCGATGGGGCCAGCCCATCCACACGCGATCCTGTGGGGCGAACTCAGCAGGCATAAAGAAGCCATCGGCCTTAGGGGTGGACTCGGACTCGGTGATCGTACGCATAAGATTTCCTCCAAATCGAACGATCGCTTGCTGCGGGCGGGTTACCCGCAGCCTAAAACCAAGAGATGGTAGGCGCCCGTTCCCCGGCAAAGGTCGGGGCGCCTGGCACCGGTTTTCACGGATGTCGCACCGGCAAGCGACGACGTAACCCGGTGCGCGGAGACAAAACGCACGAAGGATACGGAAGAGAGATTGGGGCGGGCGGTGGTTACCGGAGCAATAGCTCACACCCACCTCAGAGAAAGGTTAGCAAACCTGTTGCTTGGGCACGCCTCCGAAGAGGCTAGAGTGTCCCGAGTCGGGAGCGACAAGCCCGACGAAGCGTACGTTGGTACGCGAGGAAGGTTGGAGCCCCGAATCCGGGTGCTCTAGTCCTCCTCGGACTCCTCAGCGAGGCGCTGAGCAGCCAGCTCGGGAGTGAGACCCTTGTACTCGGTCTCGCGGCCCTTAGCACTGACGACGCGGACAACCTCGCCAATAAGCAAGAGCACGATGAAGATGACGATCATCGGGACCTTATCGCCAATCTCATCGACAGAGAACGGAATCAGCGTTGCAACGATAGCCAGAATCAGCTCGATGCAGGGAATAGCCAGCATGACCTTCATCATGGCTCCCTTAAACGGGAACGTAAAGATACGCTCACGGTTGGGGTCGTTCTTACGAAGGTTGAGGAATGCCGGGAACATCGGGATGTAGGTCAGCAGCAGGAAGACAACGGAGGTACCGAAGAGCATCCAGAA
>JAXKGH010000222.1:0-2562 GCA_036550475.1 Collinsella sp.
GGTAGCGCGCCTGCTTTGGGAGCAGGATGTCGCAGGTTCAAATCCTGTCGTCCCGACCATATCTTGCGGGCGTAGTTCAATGGTAGAACCCCAGCCTTCCAAGCTGATGACGCGGGTTCGATTCCCGTCGCCCGCTCCATAAGATAGCTTAACGGCTCTGATTCCCTTTGGGATCAGAGCCGTTTTCGTAAACGTGCCGGGGACCCCACATCCCCACCTAAGTTGCGGTGAAATACGGACTGTTTTTCGGCTTTTATGGCCCATGTAGTCCGTATTTCACCGCAACTATTTGTAAGGTTGGATTTTGATGCCGTTGGGAGGGTCGTAGCGACCGTCTACCGAGAGTGGAAATATTTTTTGAAGCTCTGACCTGCGGCGTCAAGCTTTTGGTCAGCTTTTGGCAAGGCCTGCGGACGGAAGCATGCGATAGCGTAATGGTATTCTCTCCGCCGTGATGGTTATGGGGTTGGCCATGCTCGATAAAGGCAAACATTTTCCGCAGTCATATGCAAGGATGCTATTCTCGGCCGTTGGAATTCATCAAGATGGACAGCTGCTTATAACAATTGATCCTTGGGATGAACGCCGTGCGCGTGAGCTTATGCAGGAAGAGCTCATGCTTCGTCTTTACAACCACGTGTATGCGGATCCGGTCTATTGGAATAATCTTGGGGTTGAAGATCGCATCTTTCAGCTGGCATCCGCTATTGCGGTCGTTGAACCGGATGCTGTGTTTTGCGGATCGACAGCAGCGCTGCTCTACGGCATCGGCTCGGCGTATACGCTTCTGGATAAAGTGCAAGTACTGCTGCCACGGTCTACAAGGCGTGATACGTATGAGTTCGTTGAATACAAGCGCTGGCGGGTGGGCGAAGTGTGGCGTCTCGGTCTGTTTACGCTGACGGATCCGTATCGAACGGTTGTTGATATCGCTCGAACGAGCGCCTTTCGTTATGCGCTGGGCTATGTCGATGGCTTGGCCCGTGAGTACGATGTCGAACGCGAAGAGCTGCGGGCATATGCGCAGGCAAATTGCCGAGGGTTGCATGGCATCGCGCGTGCTTTTGACGTTTTTGAGCATATGGACGGCAGGTCAGACAATGGCGGCGAGTCCGAGGCGAGAGCAGCGATGATTCTCGCTGGGGTTGCCGCGCCTGAGCTTCAAGTTGAGATAACGCGACCGGGAAACGCTGACTATTATCTAGCAGATTATGGCTGGCAGATGCCAGACGGCTCATGGACGCTGGCAGAGCTGCATGGGCTAGGCAAGTTTGAAGACGAAGCTCAAAATGATCCAGAGCAGGCGGCGGCAAAAACGTATCGAGCGGCCCTCATGCGCGACGCGAACCTTCGCGCCATGGGCCACAATGTCATTCATTTCAAACTCTCGGACACCTACGACGTGGAATCGTTCGGTGCCATGATGCGCGGCTACGGCATTCCGACAACAAAACCCTACGCCGACTCCCGATAGCGAAATCGTTCGCGGTCCACCTTCAATAAGTTGCGGTGAAATACGGACTGTTGAGGCCTTTAAAGGCATGAAACAGTCCGTATTTCACCGCAACTTAGGAGGGGATGGGGCTAGTGGCGGGATTGGTGGCGGAGCTTGTCGATGGTGGAGTCGGTGCTGTGACTGCGGGATTCGGCGGCGCGGTCACGAGCGTCGGCAGTGGTTTGGCGCTTGCGGCGGTAGTCGATCATGCCTTGGATGATGGGCTTGCCAAAGCTCACGACATCATCGTTGTAGATGGCGGTTCGGGCTGCGAGGAGGCAATCGGTAAAGTCCATATGGGTCTTGCCGAAGAGTTTGATGGCAAGGGCGACAACGGTGGGCTCGTCGACCATGACGTCATCGAGCAGCCTTCTCATGGCTGTAGCAATCTCAACGCGGGGAACCTTATAGACGTCGCGCAGCGTGACCACGACGCGCGTGATGATCTCGGGGTAGACGCGAGCGGTGCGTGTGGCGATGACCTTGGCAGCGCGAGGTGACAGAACTTCGTCGTCGTCAAGCAGGTAGCGTAGGATGACGGTCTCGTCGATGATGGTGCTACTCATGGATATCTACTTCCTCGGGACCCAAAATCGAATCGTCGCTTTCCGTGGCAAGGTACTCAATCCAAGCATTGCGCTCCTCGGAGCGGCGATTGGGGTCACCGTATGCTTTGAGCGATCCATAGGCGGCGGTGCCGTCCTTTGAGCGCACGGCGACCGGCTGAAAGGGGAGCTTGCGCATCAAAATGCTCTGCGCGACAAATAGACGGACGGCCTCGGCAAGCGATGTGCCCATGGCGTCGTAGAGACGCTCAGCATGCTGCTTGTCTTCCTCGCGAATGCGCACCTGCAGGATGGCTCGTTTTTGAGTTCAAGACTTTAGTCTGCTGGGCGCGCAGCGGCCAGCTTCAACCCACCCGCTATGCGGGTGGAGACAAAAGGCTTTACAAAGCCACCCCTCCGGCCGATATTGACGATTGTTCAGGCCGTCAAGAATTCGAGTCGAAGGGGTGGTCGCCATGGCCCAGAAGGCCTACAGCCTTTCCCACACGAAGTGGATGTGCA
>JAXKGH010000223.1:0-3056 GCA_036550475.1 Collinsella sp.
ACGAGCACGATCACTCTGTCATGCACTGCTACCGCTGCGACTCCGCACTGGAGCCGTGGCTGTCCGAGCAGTGGTTTGTGGCCGTTGACAAGCTCAAGGGGCCGGCGCTTGACGCCGTTAACTCCGGTAAGGTTACCTTCCACCCCGCGCGCTGGACGCAGACCTACACCACCTGGATGGAGAACCTTAAGGACTGGTGCATTAGCCGCCAGCTGTGGTGGGGCCACCGCATCCCCGTGTTTTACTGCGAGGACTGCGGCTGGGAGGACGCCCTTACCGAGGACACCGATGTGTGCCCCAAGTGCGGCGGTCATCACGTGCATCAGGACGAGAACGTGCTTGACACCTGGTTCAGCTCGCAGTTGTGGACCTTCGCCACGCAGGGCTGGCCGCAAAAGCCGGAGCTGCTCGAGGGACATCACCCCACGACGGCGCTCGTCACCGCGCGTGACATCATCGCGCTGTGGGTCGCCCGCATGGTCATGAGCTCGCTGTACTTCCTGGACGAGGTGCCGTTTAAGGACGTCGTCATCTATCCGACGATTCTTGCCAAGGACGGCAGCCGCATGTCCAAGTCCAAGGGCAACGGCGTTGACCCCATGGACCTCATTGGCATGTACGGCGCCGATGCCATGCGCTACAACCTGCTCACGTTGTGCACCAACAACCAGGACGTCAAGTTCGATGCGAACATCGACAAGAAGACCAAGAAGCTTATCGACAGCCCGCGCACCGACCAGGCCAAGTCGTTTGTGACCAAGATCTGGAACGCCAGCCGCTTCCTGCTCATGAACATGGAGGGCTACACGCCCGGCGAGCCCGTCGTGGAGACGCCGGCCGACGCCTGGATGTTCAGCCGCCTGGCGAAGGCCGTCAAGATGGTCACCGAGGGCATCGAGAACTACACCTTTGGCGACATGGCCCGCGGCGTGCAGCAGTTCTTCTGGAACGAGGTCTGCGACTGGTACGTCGAGGTCACCAAGGCCCGCCTGAAGGGCGAGGGCCGTCTGCAGGCCCAGCGCAACCTGATCTTTGTGCTCGACACCTCCATTCGCCTGATGCACCCGCTCATGCCGTTTGTCACCGAGGAGATCTGGGACAACATGCCGGCGAGCGTGCTCGACCTGGACGCCGAGGGTAACGTGGACCGCGCCGAGGCGCTTATGATCGCCAAGTGGCCCGAGCCCGCCGACTACGCCAAGTACGTCGACGAGCCCGCCGAGCGCGCGTTTGAGCTGTGCCGCGCCGTCGTTTCCGCCGCCCGCGCCACGCGTTCGCGTTACCGCTTGAGCCCCAAGGCCGAGCTCGACGTGGTCGTGCGCGCCGGTGCCGAGGACATCGAGAAGCTCGAGAGCCTGCGCTCGACGATTGAGCCGCTGGCGAACACTGCTTCTCTGGTCATGGGCACCGACGTTGAGAAGCCGGCTGCGAGCATCGCCGTGGTCGATAGCGGCGTCGAGGTCTTTGTGGTGCTCGAGGGCAAGGTCGATCTTTCGGCCGAGAAGGCGCGCCTGGAGAAGGAGATCGCCGCGGCGCAGAAGGAGCTCGCCGGCTGCGAGAAGACGCTTGCAAACGAGGGCTTTGTGGCCAAGGCCGCGCCCGCGGTGGTCCAGAAGAAGAGGGACCGTGCAGCTGAGCTCAAGGAGATCTTGGCGGCGCTGACTGCTCAGGTTGCAGACTTCTCGTAGTTCTTACTGAGGGGCGCGTCCCGACGCTTTGCTCGCTACTGCGGACAGTCCTGCGCAAGACGGACAGCACATTAAGTGCTGTCCTTTGCGTGCGGAACTTGTATCGAGCAAAGCGTCGGGCCGCTCCTAGTGCGGTTACATGGCTGCTTGCAACTGGTAGGTTAGGGCCACCTGGTTGTGGCCTTGATCTTGCTGCAAGCGGATAAAGTCTGATATTGTCAACGCGAGGGGCTCATTCTTTTTGGTGGGCCTCTTTTTCTGTTATTGGGGGACTTTGGGTTATGGCTAAGCGTTCTGGGTCGTATGTCGTTCCTTTCTCGTTTGAGTTGCTTTCGTTTGGTGAGGCTGTTGGGCTGGCTGCCGATACGGGGCGGATTTCTGGGGATGCTGGTCCTCTGCTTGAGACGGTTGTCGATATGCTCGATGAGCTGGGGCGTCCGGATGAGTACTTTGATTGCATTCAGGTTGCCGGTACCAATGGCAAGACTTCGACTACGCGTTTTTCGGCTGCCATTCTTCGTGGTGAGGGGCTCAAGACCGCGCTGTATACGTCGCCGCAGCTGGTTCGCTATCCCGAGCGCATGGAGGTTGACGGGCGCGTCGTGAGCGATGAGGCGTTTGCCCGTGGCGTTTCTGCCGCTGTTGAGGCGGGACATCGCGAGAATGCGCGCCGTGTGGCGGCGGGGGAGCGCGCCTACACCATCACGCCGTTTGACTTGCTGACGGCTGCCGCACTGGTGGTGTTTGCCGAGGCTGCGGTGGATGTTGCCGTGCTCGAGGTTGGCATGGGCGGGCGTTGGGACGCCACAAGCGCGACCGATCCCGTCGCAGTTGCCATTACGGGCATTGGACTCGACCATACACGTATTTTGGGCGACACGCTCGAGGCCATTGCGGGCGAGAAGGCTGCGGTCATTAAGCCCGGACGCCTGGTTGTGCTGGGCGAGGGCACGCATGAGGCGAGCGTTCAGCGCGTGATGGATGCCCGTTGTCGAGAGTGCGGCATTGTGCCGCTCGTGGTGAGGCATGCCACGACTAAGGTGCCGGTGCATGTGGGCGACACGGTTGAGTTTAGCTGCACCACGCCACGTGCGATCTATATGTCGAGCATGGTCAAGCCGGCCTATCAGCCGCAGAATGCCGCGTGCGCGATTATGCTTTGCGAGGGGTATCTGGGTCGCGAGCTCGACCACGATGCGCTGGATGCATCGCTTATGGGTTGCCCCACACCGGGTCGTTTTGACGTGCTGGGGACCGATCCGCTTAAGCTGATTGACGCCTGTCATAACCCCCAGAGCTGCGAGAACTTTGTGAGCGCGCTGGACGAGATTGATCCGTGCGTGGAGAATCGCCCCACGCTGCTGTGCG
>JAXKGH010000224.1:0-1971 GCA_036550475.1 Collinsella sp.
AAGGTCGCGCAGCGCACCTCCCCGGTCATGACGTCGAGGGAGACTGCCTTTATCGAGCGGGCGTGGACGTCGAGGCCGACGAAGGTGGTAGTATCGAGCATGGGAGCCCCTTCCATGAATGCGGCGTGGCCGCCGCGGCTGAATTGGACACTCACCATTGTCGGCCTAATCCGCGGTCTTTCATGCAGCAGGGGCTCTCAATGCTTTTATGTCCTGCTCATATCGTCTCTGCCGGCACCTGGGAACAGCCCCTGCTGAGCGCCTCCGCAGCCTTTATGCCAGTTTGTCGATTTGCCCAATTTCCCAAAGCGGAATATTGACGAGCGTGCCCTCGTCTCTATATGCCGCCAGGGAGCTCCTCACGCAACGTTCGAGTTTGAATTTTTCGCAGGCTATTTTCAGACTCTTCGCTTTAAGGTTCTCTGCCGCCTTGACCTCAAGCGGAAGCACGGTTCCCGCATGGTCGATGGCAAAGTCGGTTTCGGCATTGCCAGAGGTAGAGGACCAATACGCGGGAGTTTTGTCCTGGAGCAAAAGCTCCTGCGCGACGTATTGTTCGGTCAGCGAACCTTTGAACTCGGTAAAAACAGCGGATCCGTTAAGAACGATGGCCGGAGAGAGACCGGAGAGCGCTCCGAGGATGCCGGTGTCGATGCAGAACAGTTTGAAGCCCGAGAGGTCTTCGTAGCTCGAGAGCGGCGCCTTTAGAGCGGAAACACGTGGCACCTTATGAACGATTCCGTAGTCCGTGAGCCACTGGAGGCTTTCCTCGAAATCGCGTGCGTGCGCTCCGGGGCGAAGGGCGCCATAGACAAACTTCTTGTTCTCTTTGGCAAGCTGGCCGGGAAGGGATTTCCAAACCAACCTCATGCGCTCGATGATGCGGGCGGGTGCATGTTTGCCAAAATCGGATTCGTAAGCCTCGATGATTTGCTGCTGAAGCCTTCGGGCTTCGATGAAGTCGCGTGTCTCGGCGAAAGCGGAGACAACTTCGGGCATACCGCCGACAACAAGGTATTCCTTGAGCAAGTGTTCGAGCTTTTCGGTAACGTTTGCTAGAAGGTTCATGTCTGCGGCAAGGATGGCGTCGGCGAGCGGGTCGCCGTCGACGGCACGAACGAACTCGGCGAACCCCATGGGACGCATGGTGAGCTGGTCGATTTTGCCGACGGGAAATGACTCGTTTTCGCGTCGGAGCGCGAGGCCCATATAGGAACCGGCTGCTACGATGTGGTATTCGGGTGCAAGCTCGTTGAAGTACTTGAGCGAGGTGATCCCGCGCGGGGCCTCTTGGATCTCGTCGAAGATGATGAGCGTGTCTGCTGGCGTTACAGTTTGGCCACGTAGGAGTTCTATCTGGGAGATGATGCGCTTGGGGTCGAGGTCCCCATCGAACAGCGAGCGTGTGCTCGGCTCGAGCATAAAGTCAAAACGAATGACGTTTCGATACTGCTGGCTTGCGAATTCGTTAAGAAGCCAAGTCTTTCCTGTCTGGCGGGCTCCCTTAAGCAAGAGAGGTTTGCGATTCGTCCTTGATTTCCAAGCGATAAGTTCGCTCATAAGCTGTCGCTGCATATTGCCTCCCAACCCTCTCGGTTAGTATAAGGCCATTTGGGTGTTTCCATCGGAAAATGTGCGAGACAACCACGTTTTTCCATCGGAAAATGTGCGAGACAACCACGTTTTTCCATCGGAAAATGTGGTAGGAAACTCATTGGGTGGGCGGAAAAAGTAGTCAAAAAAGCCCCGTCCCAAATGAGCTGCTCTGCAGTTGACGGCGTCCAAAAGAAACGAGCCCGCATCCCTGGGGAACACGGGCTCGCAAGCAATCATATGGTAGGGGCGGTGGGACTCGAACCCACAATCCTTGCGGCGAGAGATTTTAAGTCTCCTGCGTATGCCAATTCCGCCACGCCCCCGTGAGACTAGAAGTCTAGCACAAGCCGTCCGTTACGCGTTGACGGCCATCGA
>JAXKGH010000225.1:0-4109 GCA_036550475.1 Collinsella sp.
CCCGCGGCCGACTCGGCCATCGCGCCGACCTCGATCAGGCGCTTGGTTCGGGCCTTGCGTTCGCGTTCCCTGCGCCGCGCCATGAGGTCGTTCTCGCGGGCCTTGAGCTGGGCCTGCCTCTCCTGCAGGGACTTGATCTGCTCATCCAGGCTCTTCACCATCGAAACGGCTCCTTACATGGTCTGCATCATCCGTATGGTGATATGATTCTACCAGCAAGGAAATCCCTAATCAAAGATTAGGGCGCACTTACATGCAACCGGAGGTTGCATTTTCCGTAAGCGCGCCCTCCGGGGGCCACGGGCGTTGCCCTTTGGATTCCCACCCTTCCGGGGGAGCCTCCCGGCAGGCCCGGGGGTGCTCGCCGCACCCCTGGGAACCCCTTGCCGCAGGGCCGAGGCCCCGCACCCCGCCGCCCGCGCCGATCACGAAAGGAGCCGAAGCCGATGGCGATCTACCATCTGTCCGTCTCCAACGTGAGCCGCGCGAGCGGTTCCAAGGCCACGGCCACGCTCTCGTACATCAGCGGCAGGCGGGTGCATGACGAGCGTCGCGGCGAGACCTACGACTACGGGCGCAAGGAGCGCGTGCTGCGCGTCGGCACCCTGCTGCCGGAGGGCGCGCCGGCCGAGTACGCCGACCCCGCCGTGCTGTTCAACGCGGTCGAGCTGCACGAGACCGGCCGGACGGCGAGGCCGGCCAAGAAGATCGTCGTGGCCCTGCCGCGCGAGTTCACCCCCAGGCAGCGCGTGCAGGCGCTGGAGGAGTACATCCGCGAGAACCTGAACGCGGACGGCTACGCGGCCACCTACGCCATCCACGACGACGGGCGGGGCAACAACCCGCACGCGCACATCCTCGTCGCCAACCGGCAGATCGACCCGGCCACGGGCGGCTGGGCCCGGCTCAAGCAGCGCATGGAGTACGTGCTGGACGAGCGGGGCGAGCGGGTTCCGCTGATCGACCCCGAGACCGGCAGGCAGAAGACCGACAAGCGGGGCCGCAGGCAGTGGAAGCGCACGAGCGTGTCCCTGAACCCGCTCGACCGGAAGGCCAAGCTCAAGGCCCTGCGCGAATCCTGGGCGAACACCTGCAACGCGCGGCTGGACGAGACCGCGAGAATCGACCACAGGAGCCTCGAAGACCAGGGCAGCGACCTCGAACCCACCATCCACGAGGGATACGCCGCCAGGGCCATCGAACGGGCCGGAGGCGTCAGCGAGAGGTGCGAGGCCAACCGTGAGATCAGGCGCAGCAACGGCCTGCTGACCGCCGTCCGCGCCGAACTCGGACGGATATTCGACCGCCTGGGCGAGCTGTTCGCCGCCAAGATCGGGCGGCTGCGCCGACGCCAGGCGCGGCCGGAACCGGCCGAGCCGAACTGGCGCTACTTCGAGGGGGCCGCGCGCCGCCAGCTCGAAGCCGACAGGGCCGACCACACGGCAGCGATCCGTGGAAAACTCATGGGAGCCAAGGCCGACGTGAGGAACCGCGAGGAGTGGTGGAGGAGCCACGGCACCGAGGAGTTTGAGGCCGCCAAGCAGATCATCGACGTGGCGCGGGCGGCCTCGCGCGAGGCCAGGGACGCGAACATCTTCAAGCGCGGCAGGCTGCTGCGGAACGCCGAGCAGGTGGCCGGAGAGCAGTCCGAGAGGCTGCGCGGGGCGGTGCCGTGGCTCGAAGACGCCGACATCCCGGCCGACTGGGACCAGGCCAACAGGTTCCGCATGAGGACCACCAAGGCCATCTACGACCACGACATGCAGCCGAGGACCAGGCTCGTGGCCGAACTGGAGAGGCGGCTCGAACAGGCCGAGCGGGCCGAGGGCGAGAAGCCAAGCCCCGAACAGGTGAAGGCCCTCGCACTGCGTATGGCCGAACAACGTGAACGGGCGGCGGAGGACCCGACGCAGGACATGAACCGACCCGAGCCGTCCGGTGACGAGCTGTTGGACCTGAGCGAGCCCGAGGACCTGGGGGAGAGCGGCCCGTTCGAGGAGCGAAGCGCCCCCAGGACCAAGGCCGACCTGCTCAGGGAGATCAGGCAGCGCGCAGACAGGCGCACAGGCCAGCAGGAGGCCGAACAGCGGCAGATCGACCCATGGCAGGCGCAACCGCCCCAGAGGCGCGGACACGGCCGCTAGAACAGCCTTGAGGCGATCGCCATGAGCACGTCCAGGTGCACGGCGTCGAACTTCTTCAGCGCGACGTTGTTGAACTGGTTGCTGAACTTCACGATCTCATTGGACATGACTCCATCGCGTGCATCAGCATGCTCCCGCCGCGCCTGGCCCGTTCCTCGGCCACGGCCTTCAGGTTCTCCTCGCGCCGCCGCTCCGCCTCGGCCCTCTCGTCGGCCCTGGCGGCGTCTCTGAGGGACTTTCTGGCCGCGTCCGCCACCACACCCGGGGACAGCTCCACACGGGGCGCAGAGACGCCGCCAGGCACCTTCTCGGGGTCGAACTCGAACTCGAAGCCGACCAGCGAGCTGCGGCCACGGCCACCGCGTTTCGCGTACTTCTTGTGGATCCGCAGACCCAGCAGTTCTCCCAGCTCGGCTTGAATTGGCTTCAATACACGCTCGTTCAGGTCGCAGGTGCGATAGGACTTCGGCACGTCCAGCAGGCGACGGAACTCCTCAAGGCTCACCTTCCACACGCCGGTCTGTCGATACTGCTTCAGACGGCGATACGTCTCCTTCGCGTAGCTGGACTTCAAGGCCGTGAACTCGGCCAATTCGAAGCGCGTGAATTGGCTGGTCAGGTCGTTGAGCAGGAACGAGAAGCGCGGGTTGACCGCGACCAGCAGTTTCGCGGTCTTCCAATCGGTTTCGAAGCCGGAAAACAGCGTGAACTGCACCGTCCTGCTGTCATCCTGGAACCGGAACCGACAGGCGAGCAGACGATCGTTGACCTCAACGATTCGTGCCGATAGCTCCTTGTCGGTGAGGTTCTTCTTGACGTGAGCCAACTGGCGGAGTTCCTCGAAAGTGAAAGTGACCTCATCGATTTCCTTATCGCGCACCCTTGCCGCGATGGCCATCAGCAGATCCAGGTCAAGCGCCGTGAAGCGGCGTAATGCCTGAGCGTTGAACTGGTTCGAATATTTCACGATCTCGTTTGCCATGGTTTCATCATACCATAAAAACGTCAAGATTTAAACAGGACGTCTTTATTCTTCCCAAAAAGTCGTCTTTATTCTTCCCAAAAAGTCGTCTTTATCTCCCAAAAAGTCGTCTTTAATGTCTCGATTCCCCTACTGCCAACTGCTTTCCCGGGAGTCTAAAAGAATATAAAAGTTTCTATAAAAGGGCGCAAGCGCCAAAAAAGAAAAAAATCACCTCAGATCAAGCACCAGAGGACAGCACAGAGACACCTCCATGACCGGACAAACCGAATCAGTCGAACAGCGGCACGTCCACGGCCCTGGCCGCGTCCGGACTAGTACAAAGTTTATTTATTTACTAGTTCGCTCCCTTTTTGTCCCCGGTTCGCTCCCTTTTTGTCCCCAGTAACATCCTCTGAGCCCAATGTTTCCAAGGGCTGCGGAGGGCCTAAAAGAATGTAAAAAGATTTTAAAAGATTTAAAAAGGGCGCACGGCGCCTTTTTTTGGACGTCAGATCAGGCCATCGGAGGGTGTTTGGGGAGTCCTGCGTTCGGGGTTGACCGGCTCGTATGAGGGTGGCTGGTATCCGCTTGGCCCGTCGTCCGCCCAGAGGTCGCTGATCTCGCCGTCCCTTCTGCCCCATTCCTCGCTCAGCGCCTCGTACACCAGGTCGTGCAGGTTCCAGTTCATGCCATCGCTGGTTCTGACGTTGTGTTCCAGGGCCTTGGTGACGGTGGTCTTGAGGTCCTCGCGGCTCGTGTAGTTGTCCATCACGTCGGTGGAGCACATGGCTTCCACCAGGGAGCCGAGCTGCACGAGGCGGGCGATGTGCTCCTTGGCCCTCTCGTCGCCTCCCTCGAAGCCCGCGGCCGACTCGGCCATCGCGCCGACCTCGATCAGGCGCTTGGTTCGGGCCTTGCGTTCGCGTTCCCTGCGCCGCGCCATGAGGTCGTTCTCGCGGGCCTTGAGCTGGGCCTGCCTCTCCTGCAGGGACTTGATCTGC
>JAXKGH010000226.1:0-3379 GCA_036550475.1 Collinsella sp.
AGTGTTGGCGCACTCAAAGCTCTGACCCAAATTATAACAGGGTCGCCGGCAGGAAAGGGGAGCCTTGAAGGCTCCCCTTTCTGTTAGCTACCCTGCTGCTTTACGCTATGGCCATGAGACCATCGGCGAGGATTCCGCGGGCATACGCACCCGTCGACTTGCCCTCGGCCTTCGCTTCCTTCTCAAGCGCCCGTTTCATGGCGGCGGGAACCTTGAGGGACAGCGTTACCGTCTCGGGCGCTGCTTTCGGGAGTTTCCCCTCGACGATTTCGCCCACATTCACCCATCCGCTAGGCCACTCATCGCGCTCAAGGGCGCTTTCCCAACCGGCAATCATCTCATCGGTAACGACCTTGCCGTTCTCGGCAACGATTCCTTTCATGTCTACCTCCATCCCAGCTCACGCTTGAACTTCTTCGTCGGCGGCACCATCGCGTGGAACACGCACCAAACGCCGTCGATATCCATGAATCCAATCAGCTCGGCAAACCTCCCGTCGGGAAGCGAGCCGACCGAAATCCAGAGCGGCGGGTCATCCGTGCCGTTTCTCTGGCGGCACCGAATCGGGTTCTCCCACGCATACGCGACCTCATCGCTGGTAAGCCCGTGCTTGAGGGCGTTCCCGTGTACTCTGACCACTGCCGTTCTCCTTTCTTTCCCAATAAGTATACCAGATTAGTATACCTGATTAAAGCACCTGATTATCGAGCGGTCGCGCTGGGGCTTCGTGGCCGTCAAGCTCCCTTCTGGCACCCCTCATATCCCCGACTTCATCGAGCAGAGACCACTCACCCATCTCCCTCGACAGCCCTTCCATCTCCGCAACCTTCTCCCTGGCACCGTTGACGAGCACCTTCTCCGCCCTCCTGCCGTCGCGCGCGTTCTCGAAGGCACACCCCGCAGCGAGAGCGGCCTTGCAGATCGGGTTCTCGGCGAACTCGGCGAGCTTTGCCTTGAAGCTCCCGAGGAACCTCCTAACCGACAGGCACTCGGCTATCTGCGCCAGCTCGACCTTGATTCTCTCGAACCTCGCGGCGAAGCCCTCGACCTGCGACCTGCACTCGGCGAGCTGCGCCCGGGTGGATGCAAGCTCCTCCCGTGCCGCTTCGAGCTGCTCGGCCTTCTCGTCAAGCTCGGCCTGAACTCGTCGGCTCTCGGCCTTGTATTCGGCCACGGACTTGTGCCGCCTTGCCGGTTGACCCTCCAAGCGCTTCTCGCCCCTAGAAAGGCCGTACAGCGCCCCTACGCGCCCGTAGAACCTGTCCTGCATCGCACCGAGCGCCGCCTTGTCCGGGAAGAACCCCTTCCACGAGAGCTTGCCGTCCCTCAGCGGCACGAACCCGAAGTGCGCGTGCGGGGTCTCCTCGTCCATATGCACCGTGAAGTGCACCAGATTCGACTCCCCGAATTCCTCGCGGCAGAACCCGAGCGCGTCCTCGAAGAAGTCCCTCACCTCCTCGGCGCTCGCGCCCTCGAAGAACTCCGGGCTTGCCGTCACGATGCCCTCGACGAGCCTCACGGCATCCTTGCGCACCTTGCGGGTTCCCTTGTAGCCCGCGTCAATCCTCGCCTGCACCTCGCCCTCGTAGTCGGCGTGCGGGCACATCTCTCGGTTCATCCGGGTTCGGGATTGGTCTATGTCCGGGTTCGTGTGCTTTCCCGGCTCGCGGTCGTTGTGGTACTGCATGGCGCCTATCTCGGCACCCTTGCACTTCTGGACTCGAAGGATTGCGTACTGTTTACCCATCGGCGGCGGCACCTCCTGGCTTTTGGAACAAAAGGGTAACGCACTCCCCTTTTCATCCTGAAAAGAGGTGCGCCGACAGTGTACCACTGTCGGTTCTCCGCGACTTAGGGTCGCTCCGCGCCTACGGCTTGACGGCTCGCGGCGGCGCTCGCATGAGGGGGCAGGCCCCCTCAAACTCCCCCAAGGGTTCGGGTTCGTGGTTCGGCACCCCCCTGCGCGGGGGTCGCAGAAAGCCCCGCGCAGCAGCATCCCCAAATCAACCTTCGTCGAGACTTGGGCAAGGAAAGGGTCGATGGAGCAGAGCGTCCATCGACCCTTAATCAAGTCTGGTCTATCCAATTGCCCGCCGCGTCAATTCCGCTATCGGTGAACGAGGGTTCCGAGATCCGCATACGCGGAACTCTCCACCCCCGTAGTCACCGATAGCTACATTGACCCGTCTACTCGAACCGAGCGCACCAGCTTCGCGCTTCGGCTACGGCTGCGGCGGCGCAGTCGGGCGGCAGCTCGACCATCGGCGTGCGCAGATACTCGCGCACCTTCGGTCGCGAACGCCAGCCGAGCATGTTGATGAGCGTCTCGACTTCCTCGCCCCGCTCGGCCTTCTCGGCGAGCATGATTCCCACCACGCGCACCCAGTCGCGCGTGTTCTCATCGCTATGCCATGCGTGAACCTGCGGCCAGTGCGCGACGACCTGCCCAGCGTCCCACTCCCCGTCACACGTCAGCTCGATGCGCGTCAGCACACTCGAAAGGTGCATCTCGGCCGCCTTGTCGTAGACCTTCACGTATCCGGGCGTGTTCTTGACCCCGAGGTATTCCGTGATGCCGTTGCTGATGACCGATTTGTACATCCGCCTGTCCTTGCTAAGGCGGCAGTCCAGACGGCTTGTCGGCAAATCATAGGCGAGGTCGAACCTCTTCAAGCGTGCATGGGAAACGCACGGCGCGAGCTTTTCCAGCAGCCGCCAAAACCGCTTGTCCCCTGCGACCTTGTTCGGGTTGAACTCGATGAACCCGCGATTCATGTTCACCTTGCAGCTCGGCTCCATGAAGCCGATGCCGAGCGCGACCGAGCTGTCACCGAGCTCGAAGCTCCAAAGCTCGTACCAGCCGCCGGGGCGAATCTTGCTCGTCCACGCGCTCATGCTGTCGCAGTCGAAGGTCTGGGCGTGCGTGCTCAACCACTCGCCCTTGCCGTTGATGAACGACAGCTTCAGGCGAACCATATCGATTGAGAACGTTGCCCCAGATTCGGCCTTGTATGCATTCCAATAGGATGGGTGAAACACCGTAAGTGGTTGAAATCCGGCTATTAGACAAGAGCCGGATTTCACATCCGGGTTCGGCGGGTATGCAGAACCGCCCTCGTTTCCATTCATTGCCATGAAAAAACCTCCCTGTTTGGGAGGTAGCTGTTTGGGGATATCCCAGCTTGATATAATGCTGGTGTATCGCCGAGCTACCATCTCGGTTGATATGCGAGCTGCGAGTGTTGGCGCACTCAAAGCTCTGACCCAAATTATAACAGGGTCGCCGGCAGGAAAGGGGAGCCTTGAAGGCTCCCCTTTCTGTTAGCTACCCTGCTGCTTTACGCTATGGCCATGAGACCATCGGCGAGGATTCCGCGGG
>JAXKGH010000027.1:0-2796 GCA_036550475.1 Collinsella sp.
ATCTGGTACTCGGCCCCGAAAACACGCTGGGACGCCCCGTGGGCGATGTGGTGGCCCAGGCACTCGACGCCGGCTTTACTTGCATTCAAGTGCGCTCCAAGGTGGCAAGCGCCCGCGAGATCATCGCGCTGACCGGCGACGCCGCGCAGGCAATCGCACATGCTGGCAAGACCGGTCAGGTTGCCCTGTTAATCGACGACCGTCTGGACTGTGTGCTTGCCGCACGCGAGCAGGGTATTGCTGTCGACGGCGTGCACGTGGGCCAAAACGATATTCCCGTCGAGGTCTGTCGCAAGCTGCTGGGCCCCGATGCCATCGTGGGCCTTTCGGCCCGTTGCGAGGAGATGCTCGAGTACGTCAAGACCGCCGACATGAGCCTGGTCGACTACCTGGGCATCGGCCCGCTCCACGAGACCGAGACCAAGCGCGACTGCGGACGCGCGGCCGACGGCTCTATCATCACCAAGAGCTTTGAGGACCTGGACGCACTCCACGCGGCAAGCCCCGTGCCCATCGTGGTGGGCGGCGGCGTCAAGACGGCCGACCTGCCGCAGCTCAAGGCCACCGGCGTCGACGGCTTCTTTGTGGTGAGCGCCGTCTGCAGTGCCGACGATCCCTACGCCGCCGCCAAGGAGCTCGTCGACACCTGGCAGCAGGCATAGGCTCAGGCCGAGCAACTGATTCGCGACCTCATATCTTCAGCAATGGAAAGCGCATCCCAGTTTGGACCTCCATTCCGGGATGCGATTTCCGCATGCGACCCTTACCCCGCCAGATACGCTTCCAGCGCGGGCAAGGTCGTCTCCGCATCGCGACGACCGATCTGGTAGATGCGCTCGAGTTCATCGGGCTCGCGGCACAGCGACGGCACCTTCACCGATTCGCTCGGCCGCACCACAAAGACCTCGCCGGCAGCCTCACGACGTGCCAAGTCATCGAGCGTGGCATTGTAGACCTCATGCCGATGCTCGAGCGCTGCAACAAACTCCGGGTAGTGACGGAACACGCGCCGCAGCATGGGCATCACGCTGTTGGGTTGCTTCACAAAGCCCGCCGGCTGCGTGAGTACCACGATATTGCGGTCATACCCCTGCGCAAACAACCAAGCGCTGGGAATGGAATCAGCCACGCCACCATCCAGATACTTATGCCCGCCAATAGCAACGGGACGCGTCGCCACGGGAATCGCCGATGACGCCCGAATCCACTCGATATCCCTCTCATCGCCATAGGGCAGGTCGTGGTAGACGGCCTTGCCCGTCTCGATATCGGTACACACGCACGTAAACCGCATAGGGCAGGCGCGATATGTCTCCAGGTCGATGGGATCGCGCTCGATGGGCACCTCGTGATAGGCAAAATCGGCATTGAACATGTCGCCGGTTCGCAACCAGCTGGTCACGCTCGCATAGCGCTTGTCGGCACAATAGGCCTTGTTGTAGCGAATGGCGCGCCCGATCTGGCGCGATTTAAAGTTGTAGCCAAACGCCGCGCCCGCCGAGACACCCACCATATGGTCGCAGGTCAAACCGTGCTCCATCCAAACGTCGAGCACGCCCGCCGTATACATACCGCGGTAGCCGCCTCCCTCGAGCGCAAGCCCCACCGTGTGCGTCGTATCCGGTTGTGCCATGCGACCATCTCCGTTCCTGCGTTTTAAACCGGGACAAGTATACCCGTCAACATATATCGTCCCAGTCGCATTTTTATCGAACATCGCATCGTCGCGCTACCGCTTGTCGAATAATAGCCGCCCACAGCATGTGCACCCATATCCCCGCACTCGAGGAAAGCGGCTTTATGGTGACGCTCGACAAGCACATTTGGCAGATTGCACCCGTCGACGGCGATCAAGGCCGCAGCACGCAGATCATTTCATCGATGCTCGAAATGGCGCAGTCGCTCCATCTGCCGGTCGTGGTCGAAGGCGTCGAGACAAATGAGCAGGCGAACGTGCTACGGCAAATGGGCGCCCGCGACGCCCAGGGCTTCCTCTACTACCGCCCCATGCCAGCGAAGGATTTTGAGGCATTGCTCGATGGTGGCAATAACAACTGATACGCTCGCGCGCAAAACACCACCGCCGAAGGGGGAATTTGCCTCCATTAGTTAACTTATATCCCCAATTCAAACCGAATTGGGGATATGATACAAACCGCTGTTCCGCCCAAGGAGGTTATCCATCATGAACGAATCATATCGCCTGGGCGAGCAATCGATTATTGCCTATCTTCAGCGACTTGCGAATGGCATCTCGACCGCCGAACTCGATGTTGCCGCGCTGCCTGCTGAGCTACGCGCCGTTGGCGAGCAACTGCAAAAGACGCACGCCATCCTGCAGCAAGAGCGCCGGCTGCTTGAGAGCAACGCCTATATCGACCCGCTCACCAACTTGGGCAACCGCAACGGATTCGACCGTCACGTCGAGCAACTCTGGCACAAAGGCGACCCCTTCACCTGCGCCTATATTGACATCGACCATCTCAAACATTGCAATGATAGGTTTGGCCACGCCGAAGGCAATCGCTATATTCTGGGCATCTGCCGCACGCTCTCCGAAACCATGGAGCACGATGAGATGCTGTTCCGTATCGGTGGAGACGAGTTTGTGCTTATCTCGCTCTCCGCAAACGAGACTGAACTCGAGCAGCGCTTGGAGCAGGTACGTGCCGAGCTGATCGAGGCGAGCTCAGGCGGCAAGGCGCCCATGATCGCCAGCTTTAGCTTTGGCTGCTCGCGCGTCGATCCACTTGCCGGCGACACGCGTCGCCAGATGACGATGGATGCCGATCGCAA
>JAXKGH010000227.1:0-1700 GCA_036550475.1 Collinsella sp.
CCGGCGCCCGTCAGCTCAACATAGGAATCGAGCGCGAGGAAGGCGGAGAGAACGTCCGAGAAGCCAAAGCGGCCGTAGATGCTGCCGCCCACCGTGGCGGTATTGCGCAGCTGCACGCCCACGATGTCGTGGACGGCGAACTCAAAGACGTTGTTGACAAGCGCGTTGAGCTCGACATGGCGCTCGAGCTGGCGCAAGGTGCACATGGCACCGATGCGAAACTCGGTCTCGGTCTCCTCGATCTGATCGAGTCCGCAGGCCGAAAGGTCAATCGCCGTCGCCACGCGACGCGAACCCAGGCGCATCCAGATGCCGCCGCCCACAATCTTGTTGTTGCGGTTCTTCTGTAAGAGCTCATAGGCTTCGGCCGCGTTTCCAACACGGACGTAGGTACCGAACTTGAGCACGTTCTCCCCCATCTCTCCACTTGTCCAGTACGTTTAAGTGTACCAAACGAGGGACCGCACACCGTTTTAGGACAAAATCCACCCACCCATACATAACTTGCGGTGATATACGGACTGATTAGCCGTTCTGGGGCGCTAAACAGTCCGTATTACACCGCAAGTTATGAGGAGTCCTCCGGGATAGAAAAGGCTCCCAGCCGGAATGGCTGGGAGCCTCATCACATGCTATGTCGAGCGAAAATTTAGCAGACGCCCTGGGCGAGCATGGCGTCGGCGACCTTCAGGAAGCCAGCGATGTTGGCGCCCATAACGAAGTTGCCCTCCTGGCCATACTCCTTGGCGGTGTCGTCCACGTTGTGGAACATGCCGCGCATGAGCTGCTCGAGCTTGCCGTCGACCTCCTCGAAGGTCCAGGACAGGTGCTCGGCGTTCTGGCTCATCTCAAGGCCAGACACGAGCACGCCACCGGCGTTAGCAGCCTTACCGGGCATGAAGGCGACGCCGTTCTCCTGGAAGTAGTTCGTGGCCTCAATGGTCGTGGGCATGTTCGCGCCCTCGCCGACCACCTTGCAGCCGTTGGCGACGAGCGCCTGGGCGTCCTCGAGCAGCAGCGTGTTCTCGCGAGCGCAGGGCAGCGCGATGTCGCAGGGCAGCTGCCACACGCCGCGGCCGTCGCCCTCGTGCCACACGGCGTTGGGCTTCTCGTCAACGTACATGGCGAGCGTAACGCCCTTGTCGTGGCCGGAGCGCTTCTTGTTGTAGACATGCTCGAGCACGGTGTAGTCGATGCCGTCGGGATCCTCGACCCAGCCATGGGTGTCGGAGCAGGCCAGCACCTTGCCGCCGAGCTGGGAGACCTTCTGGACCGCGTAGATGGCGACGTTACCGGAGCCGTGAACGACGACGTTCTTGCCCTCGAAGGAGTCGCCGCGGCTCTTGAGGTACTCGTCCACAAAGTAGGCCAGACCGTAACCGGTGGCCTCGGTACGGGCGAGCGAACCGCCAAAGGAGAGGCCCTTGCCGGTGAGGACGCCGGTCCACTCGTTGGTCAGGCGCTTGTACTGACCGAACAGGTAGGCAACCTCGCGGCCGCCAACGCCCAGGTCGCCGGCGGGAACGTCGGTGTTGGGGCCGATGTGGCGATAGAGCTCGGTCATGAAGGACTGGCAGAAGTGCATGATCTCGTTGTTGGACTTGCCCTTGGGGTCAAAGTCGGAGCCGCCCTTGCCGCCGCCCATGGGAAGGGTGGTCAGGCTGTTCTTGAGGATCTGCTCCAGGCCCAGGAACTTGAGC
>JAXKGH010000028.1:0-19951 GCA_036550475.1 Collinsella sp.
CGAAATCACTTAGACTCCTCCATGTACAGTACGTGTTGTTACAGAGATTCACGGGGCTCTGCAAGTAACCCGTCCATATTACCCCGCTCGCCGTACGAGTCAACAGGTATTTTGGCTCCGACCAGAGTTTCTGCACATGTCGTCCATGGGTCATGACGTCGCGACACTAGCGCTCGACAAATGCCTCGATATCACTCAGTAGGCGCTTTGCCTCCTGGCGGCCCTGAATATACAGGTCGAGGAGCTTTGCCGAATCGTGCTCAACGTGACCGACCTCGACCGGCTTTTGCGGAGCAACGACCAGCGCGCGGCCCTCGCGCTCATACTTCCACAGATGCATGCGCTGGATGTTATAGCGGTCGTGGCGCGTCTCGATAGCCTCGAGCAGGTAGGGATAGTCGGCATAGCGGGCGCGTGCGGCGGGCATAAACTCGTAGGGCTTTTTCTCGTACGAGCGGTCCTGCGTGACAATGACAACCGCGCGATCGAAGCCCGCCTCCTCCAGCACGTGCTCGATAGGGACCGAATCGGCTACGCCGCCGTCGACGTATTTGTGCCCGTCGATCTCGACCGACGGCGTCACCAGCGGCAGTGACGTCGATGCGCGCACAGCGTCGAGGTCAAGTACGGCGCTTTTGACCGGCAGGTATGTGGCGGTTCCAAAGAGCATATCCGTCGCGACGGCGTACATCTCGATGGGGCTCGCGTCGAACGTCTCGTTGTCAAAGGGATCCAGGCGATCCTGGACATCGTTGAAGATAAAGTCGTAACCCACGATGGAACCCGTGGACGCAAACGACGCGGCGCCCATGAAGCGGCTATCGTTGCAGAAAGCCAGGTTGATGCGGTTGGCACGGCCGATCTGGTGCGACTTGTAGTTCACGCCGTTGAGGGCGCCGGCCGATACGCCATATACCGCCGGAATCTCGACGCCAGTCTCCATGAGGACGTCGAGCACGCCTGCGGTAAATTGCCCGCGGAAGCTGCCGCCCTCCAGGACGAGCGCGACCTTGCCGGCGTTCTTTGCCTTATCTTCTGCAGTCATATTGACCTCCTGCGATTGCGTTTTGGCTTTCTTCTACCCAGTTTTGGGATGGAGGGCGCGCAGGTTTTTCGAGGCGGCAGGTGAAGCGGAAAGTGTGTCCCAGTTTGAGGCGAGATTCCGGGACGCGCTTTCCGCTTGGACCGCCGCTGGGAAAGCGCGTCCCGTTCTGAGCGCGGATTCCGGGATGAACTTTCCGCTAGCCATTCATTTGGAAACTGCATCCCATTCCGAACGAGGATTCCGGGATGTACTTTCCGCTTGAGCTGCCATTGGGAAAGCATATCCCACTCTACGGCTCGATTCCGGGTCGCAGTTTCCGCTTGATGTGTCATCCGGAAACTACGTCCCAGTCTGAGCGCGGATTCCGGGACGCGCTTTCCGCCTGGGCTGCCATCGGGAAAGCGCATCCCACCCTGCGTTGCTGCGGCATTTTCTTTACGTCCGCGCCCTGCACAGAGTTCGATTCTCCGCGGTGCGGGAGGGGATCCGTTGATGCGGCGCATGGCCGGCTGAGATTCGATAAACATCGCATCCATATTGAGCTGATAGTTTGCGCGGAGAATCCGCGTATTTGCTTCGCAAATACGCACCGGCTTCGGCCGCCTGCCGGCGCCCTCGCCCGCTCGCTACAAACGCTCGCGCCCTGCACAGAGTTCGATTCTCCGCGGTACGGACTGGAAATAAAAAGGCAGGTAGATATAAGTATCTACCTGCCTGTAACTATTGGTGGAGGCGCGGAGAATCGAACTCCGGTCCACGAAAGCCCCCTGATTGGCATCTCCAAGCTCAGTCGCTGGTTTAGTCTCGGACGCTTTGCGCGCAGCGACACGCTCGCGGCGTCCTAACCGGTTCGGTCTTAGCCTGCGCCATACCGATTACGTGCGCAGGAGCATTCCCCTAAAATGACGTCGCGCCGGTGTCGGGGAAATCACCGGGTTGACGCGCCGCTATAAACTAAGCAGCGAGAGCCATAGGCTCAAAAGAAGAGTTGTTGTCAATTCAATTTGACGGTACCCCTGTTTAACGAGGCGAGGAGACCTCGACTTGCTTCCTCTCTCAGAGCTATCGTGTCGAAACCAGTCGCCCCCGAATGTCGGGAAAGTCTGGATGGCATCGGGCACGAGTACCCAACACCCGTCGACTTTTCAAGGAACATGCAGGGCGAGCCCCGCTTGTGGAGTGTTATCTTACCACGTTCTGAAAGCGGACAGCTGTTCTATGCACGAGCTGTGAAGACCCCAATGTGCGCCGCACTTCGCACTTTTGCTACCGATTGCGTCACGTATATTTTCGCCAAGCAAAATTGACCCGTCGAAAGGACCGTTATGGATACCAAGCAGCAACTCGTCAATGCCCTCGCAGGCCTGGGCTCAACCATTACCGAAGCTATGGATGTCATCGAAGGCTTTGTCCCCTGCGGACATCCCGCCCTCTCGGTTTCGAACGCACTCGTCGCGCTGGACGCTGACGATGATGCGGCTCTCGCCCAGCAACTTGAGACCGTCGAGGGCTTTATCGACCACGTGAGCGAGAACCGCGGCGTGGCCGCCTACCACGGCATCGAGGTCGAGCTCGCGGGTCCCAAAGCCGATCTGCTCGCAGCAATCCGCGAGGTAGGCGCCCTTATGCAGACCGCAGGCGTCAAGAACACCCAGGTCAACGAGTGGGTCTACCGCAGCCTGGCAGTACTAAACGATTCCGACGAAAAGGCTGCCGAAAAGCTCGCAGAAAGCCCCGCCATTAAGGCCGAGCTTTTGTAAATAGCAGACGCGGGTCCCTTGGCGCATCGTCGTCCAAGAGGCCCGCAAACAGTTCGCGTCAACCGATAGCCGCGCCGCCGCGTTCGGCCAAAGCAAGAATCGGCATCATTTGACGCGGGGTCTTTGCTGCAAGATCGGCATGTTCGAGCAGCTTGCGATCGTTAGTTACCAAGTAATCGACCTGGGCGCGTTTGCATGCGGCGAGTACCAAGTTGTCCTCGTAATCGCGATGGAGCGCTAAGTATTTGTCGGCCAGCCAAAGGTCCGACGCATCTGCACCCACGGCCGTGGCGTTTTCGGTCATGTTCCGCACAAACACCAACGCCGCATCGCCAATCGCGCGGGCAGATGCCTCGTCGAGCGTTCCCCCGCTGGCAAGAACGCTACGCTTCAGCTCGTGTTGGACAACGTATAGCACGTCCTTAGCGATATGCACCGGAAAGAACAGCAACGCCCGCGTATCCGTCGCCTGCCCAATAAACGCACGCGCGGCAAGCGACTCGGCATGGTCGACGCAAAACGAATCAACCCATACGTTGGCGTCCACCATTATTTTGAGGGGAGCCCCGCTCACAGGATCATCCCCTTTTGGCGATAGCGCTCGTCCATGGCTTCGGAATAGATTGTGTCCCAACCGCGATCGTCGGATACGGGCGACGGAGCGATGCCCAGGTCCGCGTAAAGCTGATCCGCCGCCGCCCATGATGCGGCGAACGGAGTATCGTGCGCGACGGTTTGTTGCCGACCATCAACGGCAGACAGCACTTCCTCACACTGCCCGCCACCCCGTGCGACCTTGACCACAACCTTTTTGATGAGCTCGGGCAGTGACCTGCCCGAAAGCTGCAGCGCCTCCTCGGCACGGTTCTTGACCTGGCGATCCACGCGAACGTTCACCTGCGCCATGCCGCCAACGGTAGCCATCTCAACCTCACCTTCAGCATTTGCTAGCTTTGCTAGCACGAGCATATATCCGCGCTAACCTCTCGTCAAACAAAAGAAGGCCTGCACCCTGGCGGCTGCGGTGCCGCCCGAATGCAGGCCATATACTCAATCGAAAACGCTAACGCAAGTACGCCTTTGCGTTGCCCAGGCTGTAGGCGATCGTTGAGCCGTTGTGCAGCAGTGACGACGTCTGCGGAGTGATCATGCCGGTAATGCCCAGCGCCAGGAGCGCCGAGTTGGTGAGCATCACCTTAGAGTAGGAGCTCGTCAGACGATCAACGAGGCCCTGACTCATGCGGCGCAGGCGCACGATCGCGGCGAGATCCGTGTCAGTCAGGATGATATCGGCGACCTCCTTGGCGATGTCGCTTCCGCCACCCATCGCCAAGCCCACGTCGGCCAAACCGAGCGCCGGCGAATCGTTAACGCCGTCGCCCACCATGGCAACGTGACGCCCCTCGCCCTTAATGCGCTCCACATAGGCGTACTTGTCCTCGGGCAGCAGCTCGGCCTTAAACTCATCGACACCCGCCTCGCGCGCAATGCGCTCGGCCGTGCGCTCGGAGTCGCCCGTGAGCATAACGACATGTTTGACGCCCAGCGCATGCAGGTCGGCGATGGCCTCACGGACCCCGGGCTTGAGCGGATCCTCGATGCCGAGCACGCCGACAACCTTGCCATCGACCGCCAGACACAGCGGCGACAGGCCCTGCATCTGGGACTCAATGCGCTCCTTGATGTCGGACTCGAGCTGCGCGCTCTCGTCCTCAAATACAAAGTGCGCGGAACCGATGATGGCGCGACGCCCTTCGATGGACGAAGCGATGCCGTGTGCCACGATGTACTCGACGGCGGCATGGCGCTCGCGGTGCTCGAGTCCACGCTCGCGGGCGGCGTTGACCACGGCACGCGCCACCGGATGAGGGAAATGCTCCTCCAAGCAGGCGGAAAGGCGCAGAATCTCGTCCTCGCTCCAGCCATCGGTCGTCAGCACGCAGGCAAGACGCGGCTGCGCCTCGGTGAGCGTGCCGGTCTTATCAAACACAATGGTATCGGCCTTGGCAAACGACTCAAAGTACTTGGCGCCCTTGACCATGACGCCCATCTTGGCAGCATCGCTCATAGCGGTCATGACGGCGACGGAGCCCGTGAGTTTGAGTGCGCACGAGTAGTCGACCATCAGTGCCGCCGAGGTCTTGATGAGGCTGCGGGTGGTAAGCGCAACCAGGCCCGCGAGCAGGAAGTTCCACGGGACGATCTTGTTGGCGAGGTCCTCCATATGCGACTGGCCCTCGGACTTGAGCGAATCGGCCGTCTGCACGAGTGAGACGATTGAGCGGAGCTTGGTTTGAGCCGTGTTGGCGCGCACGCGCACCAAGATGCTGCCGTCTTCCACGACGGTGCCGGCGAACACGTCGTCGCCCACGCTGCGCTCGACGGCAAGCGGCTCGCCGGTCAGGGTCGCCTGGTTGACCATGGCGCTCCCCTGCTCGACCACGCCGTCAATGCAGATGGACATGCCGGTGCGCACGGCGACCAAATCGCCGGGCTCAAGCTCGGTCGCAGCAACGCTTACCTCCGTATCGCCGACGACCTTTTGCGCCTTGTCGGGCACATCGAGCAGCGAGTTGATGAGCTCGTTTTCGCTCATGGCGCGGGTGTAGTCCTCGAGCAGCTCGCCCACGTTGAGCAGGAACATCGTCTGGCCCGCGGTGTCGACATCACGCTTGACGAACGAAATGCCGATGGCCGAAGCGTCGAGCACAGGAACGGTCAGGCGCGGCTGCGCCAGCTCATGAAGGGCAGCGCGCAAAAATGCCATGTAACCGGCCACGACAAACACCGCACGCAGAGGCGTCGGCAAGAACCAGCGACGTGCGTAATGGGCACCGATAAGTGTGGCAAGATCCATAACGAGCTTGTGCTTGCGCGGCTCAAGCTGCATCACGTAACCCGTCTTTGCGTCGGCAATGGCCTGAGCGTCGAGCGCACCGACGGCGGCCAGTACGGCATCGCGGCGCGGCTCGTCGTATTCGAGCGCCATCTGGCCGATGCGGCCGTAGACGCGCACCTTGCGCACACCATCGATTTCGCCACTGAGCTTTAGAAGCGCATCGAGATCGCTCTCTGGCACAGGACCCGCCAACTGGAGGCGGGTCCTGCCGGGGATCTCGCTGATAATCGAGAATCTCATTGTTTATGCCTGGGAGTGCTACTCGGCTGCCTTGTCCGCAGCGGCCTCGCTCTGGGTGAGATAGGCAGCCTCGGCAACCATATCGTCGACCTCGGCCTTGGCCTGCTCGACCATGTCCTGGTAGCCATTCTTGATGCGCATGCCGCACGCAATGCCCTGCACGCAGGCATTCTTTACCGGAGCGCTGGTGAGCAGCTTGATGCCAGCCGTACCAAGCAGAAAACCGCCACCGACAAGCAGGGTATTGAACGTCGACTTCTTCATGTTGCTTCTCCCTTTTGCCGCATTGGACGCGGCATGGTGCTTCAGCACCCGAGTAAACAAGTTTGCTCGAGCACGCTCTTGAAATATCTCAATTTTATCTAACTATCTAGGTCAGCCATGGCTAACCTTTTGAAAATTAACGATGCGGAGTAACCGATTGTCAATGTGAGAAAGGGACTGTCCCTTTGCCCCTTCTTACAACTGCCAGGTAGCTGCTTCCTTTTGCAGCGCCACCATGCGGGCGAATTCTCCACCTGCCGCCTTGAGCTGCGCCGGAGTGCCCTGCTCGGCAACCACACCATCCTTGAGTACAACGATTTTGTCGGCATTTTCCACCGTACGCATACGGTGGGCAATAACGATAACTGTCTTGCCTGCGAGCAGGCGGGAGAGCGCCTGCTGCACCACGGTCTCGTTCTCCACATCTAAACTCGCCGTCGCCTCGTCCAGCAACACGATCGGCGCGTCTTTGAGCAGCGCGCGGGCGATAGAGATGCGCTGGCGCTCGCCGCCGGACAGCTTGGAGCCGTTCTCGCCAATCATGGTGTTGTAGCCCTGCGGCATGCGGCTCACAAACTCGTCGCAGTTGGCGGCACGCGCGGCAGCAAGCACTTCCTCATCGGTGGCATCGCGACGTCCAAGACGGATGTTTCCCATCACCGTGTCGTCAAAGAGCAGCACGTCTTGGAACACAATGGCGTAGTCGCGCAGCAGTACCTCGGGGTCCACGCTCGCAACATCCACGCCACCCACGGTGACCGTGCCTTCGGTGGCATCCCAAAAGCGCGCGGCCAGGCGGCTCACCGTGGACTTACCGGAGCCCGAAGGACCGACCAGTGCCGTGACCTCGCCTTCCTTGGCGGTAAAGCTCACATCGGTAAGAACTTTCTCGCCGGCGCGGCCATCCTCGCCCGCACCATAGCCAAATGCCACGTGATCGAACACCACATCGTGGCCCACGGGCTCAAATTTCTCGCTGCCCCGCGCCACAAGCTCTTCCATGATGGAACGCATGCGCTTGGCCGACGACTCGGCGGCAAACAGCTCGGACATCAGCATCAGCGCCTGATCAAAGGGCGCATAGATGCGGCTCACCATAAGCAGGAAGGCAAACATCATCAAAAAGTCGACCTGGCCGGAGGCGACCATCGCAGCGCCCGTGACCAACGTGGTGGCAATCCCCAGGCGCAGGATGGCAAAGGCGGAGTTGACCAAAAGCCCATTGGCGAGCTCGCCTCTGGTGGTCTCGCGCTCCTCGGCATCGATCACGGCGTTGAGCCCCTCAAGATAATGAGCCTCCTGGTTGGTGGCGCGGATCTCGCGCACGCAGTCGAGCGTCTCCTGGATCGCCTCGGTAACCTTGACCTTCTCGGCACGCACATGGTCGAACACCGGGATCATGGGGCCGCGCGTCAGATACAGCACGGCAAAGGCCACGGGAACGCTCCAAAACGCCGCAATCGCCAGCTGCCAGCAAAAGAACAGCGACGCCACGAACACAATGACGCTTGCGATGATGGCACCCCAAAGCTCTCCCAGCACGTGGCTGTAGGCGTGCTCCATGGCCTGGACGTCACCCATGATGGTCTCGGTTAAATCGGCCAGATCACGACGACCAAAAAACGACAGCGGCAGTTTGCGCAAGCGCTCGGCAATCTCCATACGCTGCTTGCCGCACTCCTCGTAAAAGATGCAGTAGGTGTAGTAATACTGCTGCCAGTTAGAGGCAAAGAGCAACACGAAAAAGACCAGGAGGCCGCCCACAATCGGCAGGACATCCGGCAGGTCGGCACCGGTGGCGAGATGTTCGACAAAACCGGCCATGACCAGGAACAATAAGCCCATGCCGGCCATGGTAATGAGATTGGTGAGCGCGGTCCAGAAAATGCCGCGTTTTACGCCGGCGACGCCTTTATCGGATAGGAAGTACTTCTTTTGGAATGAGGCGAACATTTAGGCCTCGCCTCCCTTCGTGACGGCGGCATCCGCGGCAGCAGTGATCTTCCAGCTCGCGGCCTGTTCGTATTCGGCCCACATCTTGGCGTATAGACCGTTTTGGGACAGCAGCTCGGCATGGGTGCCAGTCTCCTGCACGCTACCTTGGTTGAGCACCACGATCTTGTCGGCCCCCACCACGGTCGAAAGCCGGTGCGCGATCATAATGACTGTGCGACCCGCCGCCAGCTTGCTAAAGGCACGCTGGATGAGCGCCTCGTTCTCGGGGTCGGCAAACGCCGTGGCCTCATCGAGCACCACGATAGGCGCGTCTTTAAGGATCGCGCGGGCGAGTGCTACGCGCTGCACCTCGCCGCCCGAAAGATATGCCCCTCCAGCACCGAGCATGGTGTTAATACCCTGCGGGAGCTTGGCCACAATGTCGTCGCACTGAGCTGCGGAGAGGGCCGCACGCACTTCGTCATCAGTGGCCGTGGGCTTGGAGGCACGCACGTTATCGGCAAGTGTTTGCCGGAACAGCTGGTTGGTCTGGAACACGAAGGCAACCTGGTCCATAAGCTCGTGCGGGTCCATGTCGCGAACGTCCACACCGCCTACGAGCACTCGACCCGAAGAAACATCCCAAAAACGCGGGATCAGGCTGGCGCAGGTTGACTTACCGCCGCCCGAGGGACCCACCAGGGCGAGGGTGCTACCCGCGGAAACGCTAAAGCTCACATGATCGACGGCAGGCGCTTCGGCACCCTCGTAGGTAAAGCTCACGTCCTCAAATCGTACGTCGCTGCCGGCAGGGTACTTGGGTTGGGCGGGCACGGAGAGCTGCTTGGAATCCATGATGCTTCGGATGCGAGCCAGCGAATCGGCACTCATCTGAGAGGCCTCGCCCACAAACATGAGCTTGGTCATGGCCGTCGGTACCACGGCCGAAAATATCGCGTAAAACGTGAAGTTTGCCATAAAATGCGCGAAGTCCGTCTCGCCCGGCGCCAACAGCAACGCCACGGGCAGCAGGAATGCCACAAGGCCATTGAGCGCGGTAAGGTTGAGTACCTGCGGACCTCGGCAGAACGTGCCCGCATAGCTTTGTGCCATGTCGGCGTATTCGGCGATCGCATCGTGGAAACCCTTAAAGGAGTAGACCGTCTGCTGAAACACCTTGACCACGGGGATGCCGCGTACGTATTCGGTGCCGGTCTTGTTCATCTTGACCAGCGCTCCCATGTAGGCCTTCATGAACTCGGCGCCTTTGCCGCTCATCATGGTGGCCATGGCGCCAAGCGAAACGACGACCGAGATAAGGCATGCCACCCCCAAACGCCAATCGAGGGCGAAAAGCAGCACGAGCAGGCCTGCGACCATGGCGGTGGCGCCGGCGATATCGGGCAGCATGTGCGCGAGCAGGGTCTCGGTGGAGGCGGCGCATCCGTCTACAATACGGCGCAGCTCACCGGTGGAGTGCGTGTCAAAGTAGCCAAGCGGCAGCTTAAGCAGGTGCTCGCTCGTAGTCTTGCGGATATTGGACGCGCAGCGAAACGCAGACAGGTGCGTGCACATGAGCCCCACGAAATAAACTACGATGCTTGCCAGGGCAAACCCCACGGCCCACCAGCCATACATCGCGATATCGGTGGCTTCGCTCCAGTTAGGCGCCACAGCGATAAGGTCTCGCGCGACAAACCAGATGCACACGTACGGGCCAAAGCTCAGCAGCTGCGAGAGCGCCGAGAGCGCCATGCCCAAATAAGTTAGGAATTTACGGTCGCCGGCATATGCAAGCAGCTCGCCGATACCGCCGCCTTCCCTTTTTGATCCCTTTGCCATGAGGTTCCTTTCTAACGGCTTGAGAGTTAACCTTAATCAACTTATCATTGATATGTTAGCCAAGGCACACAATCGAGCCAGGCGTGGACGTTTCCGCAAAGGAAGGGGACGCTTTTGAAAATGCATCGGGCCGCGACCGACATAACCGAGCTCTATGCACCACAGTTTGAGCAGTTTGGCCTGGAGCTTTCCGGCAAGGGCGCCGTCTTTACCGGCGAGGTGGCAAACGATCGGGCACACGGCCGCGCATGGATCATGCCCCTCTCCCCTGCCTGCATCGTCATGGAGCATTTCATCACCCCGACGCACGATATGTACCTGGCCGAATACACACCCGAACCGTACGCGTGTGTGAGCGAAGTCAGCATGCCCACGCTCATGTGCATGCCCGAGGCTGGCATAACGCCCGCGAACCTTAAACCCTTGCATGGACCGTGGCCAAACAATGCCGTTTGCAGCTTTATCCAAGATAGCTGTGGCGAGGAATTAAGCCCGCTGTTTGCGGGGGAGCTCTATCACTCGTGCTCGGTGCTCTTTTTGCCTGGATATTTTGACGAACTGGAGCACCGCTATCCCACCGAGTTCACGGGAATCTTTGAGGCGTTTGCCGAGCCATGGCACGAGGAAGCGACGTCTGCCATCTGCCACACGCTGCGCCGGATTAACGAGGAACGCGCCCGCACCGTAGGCGGACACGTCTATATGCAGGGCATCGTGGAGACCATGGTCGCGGAGCTCGCCTGTTCGCGCGCGGCCCACAAGCAGGCGCGGCAGGCGGCAGACACACGCGCCAGCATAACCATTGCCGAAGAAGCAACGGCAATGATTGAGCGCGCGCTCGACAAAGGCAGACGTGTGGGTGTCAACGAAGTGGCCGAGAGGCTCTACACAAGCCGCTCCAAACTATGCGCCACCTTTAAGGCCCAAACTGGCGAGTCCCTAGGCGCCTACATTCGCAGACGCCGCATGGAGCGAGCACAGGACCTTTTGGCCGATAGCGCGCTCACGATAGCGCAGGTGGCAGAGCGTCTAGGCTACCCTCAGCAGGCCGCCTTCGCCCAAGCCTTCAAGCAACACACCGGCACCACCCCCACCACTTGGCGAAGCAAGCATCGCTAAGGCCCAAGCTCCCCGGCCGTAACGGAGCGATTAATTAGCCGCCGCCCGTCAGCTCACCCAGGATCTAAACGTCAAGATGCGCACAATCAAGCGCCTTTTTGATAAGAGGGACAGATCGATCAGCCAAATACAACGGAATGTTGAGCACCCCGTCGTCGAGCTTTAGGTTCTTAAGTGAGTAGCGGACCCTCAATGGAGTCGTCTCCGCATGCTTGTCGGCATAGTACTTAAGGCTCTTGGAATGAACGACCTCTCCCGATTTGACCTCGACGGGAACGATTTCGTTTCCGACTTGAATCAAAAAATCGACTTCGTGCTTCGGCTTCTCGTTTGTCCAATAACGCGGAGCAGCATCTAACTGTGAAAGTAATGCCTGAAGCACATAGTTCTCGGCGAACGAACCTTTGAACTCCGAAAATAGCGCATCCGAGATGGCAAAAGCGGACGCATCCAGCCTTGCCATGCGACGCAGCAAGCCGACATCAAGACAGTAGACTTTAAATGCCTTGAGGTCATCGTACGCAGAGAGCGGCACACCACCGGCAGCATTAAGGCGAACCGCCGTGATGAGCCCAGCATCGGCAAGCCATTCCAGAGCATCCTCGTATTCTCGAGCACGAGCCCCCTCGCGCACCGCACCCCAAACGAACTTTTTGTTCTCGCGCGCCAACTGAGCTGGAATCGAGTTCCATATTTGCGAAAGCTTGGCGAACTGCGCACGGCCACCATGCTTGGCAAAATCGCGCTCGTAGGAATCCAAGAGATCAGACAACACCTTATCGACCTGAACGATATCGCCCGTCTCCACCCACCGGCCAAGAGCCTCTGGCATGCCGCCGCATGCAAAATAACGACGAAGATGCTCGACGAGACGGACATGGAAGAAATCGGGCACTGTCTCGATCTGATCCAGGCCGCCAAGGTATTCGTCGTAGTTTGCAGCGCCCTCGGCTTTCAGAAACTCGGAAAAGCTCATGGGGCGCATCTCCATGAACTCGACCTTTCCCACCGGAAAAGCGCTGGTCTCACGGGACAAGCGAACGCCCAACAAAGACCCTGCGCATGCGACGTGATACTCGGGGGCCTCGTCACAGAAGTATTTAAGGGCACCGACTGCAGAAGGACAATCCTGGATCTCATCAATAATAAGCAGCGTCTCGCCGGGATCGATAGGCTGTCCAAGTGCCAGGGAAAGGTTTGAGATGATCCGCCGAGGATCGCGCGTACCTTCGAAAAACTGAGCGTACTCGCTCTGTACTCCAGGTGACGGCTCCTCGAGCGTCAGATACACATAATTGATGTACGAGGTTCGGCCGAACTCCTTAAGCGCCCACGTCTTTCCAACCTGGCGCGCCCCCTTAAGGATAAGCGGCTTACGATATTCTGACGCTTTCCAAGCGTTAAGCTTGGCAATGATATCTCGCTGCATGGCCGAACCTCCCGCAAAGAAACTTCCGTAAACGTGATATTTCCCACATTTTACCCTAGGTAAAACGTGACATTTATCACATTTACAGAAGTTTTAAGCTCATTTCGCCACACTTTCATCACATTTATTGCAATGTGACAAAGGGACAGTCCCTTTGTCACCCGCACAAAAATGGACGCGCCAACGGCGCGCCCATTCACTCTATTCCATTCAGCCCACCTGACCCGAACGGCCGAGTCGTCACGAAACCCGGGAGCCCCGGCAGGGCGGGTGCTTGCTCAAAATGAGTTCCGCACGCAAAGAAGGCCACTTAATGTGGCCTTCGTCTTGCGCAGGACTGTTCGAAATTTTGAGGAAGCACCCGCCCTGCCGGGGCTCCCGGGTTCCCGTTTACGAGAGCGACGTTCTCAGCAACTCGTTGAAGAGCTTCGGATTGCCCTTGCCGCGGCTCGCCTTCATGCACTGGCCCACCAAAAAGCCGATGACCTTCTGGTTGCCGTCACGATACTGCTGCGCCTGATCGGCACAGTTTGCCAGCACCTCGTCCACAATCGGCTGCAGCGCGCCGGCATCGCTCACCTGACGCATACCGCGCTCGTCGACGATCTTGTTGGGATCGTCGCCGGTCTGGGCCATGGCCTCAAAGACCTCGTGCGCCTGGTTGGAGCTGATGGCGTCGGTCGCCAGCAGCTTGGCAAGGGCTGCCACCTGAGCCGGCGCAATGCCGGACTCGGCGAGCGACACGCCTGCGCCCTTAAGGTAGGCGATCATCTCGTTGACCAGCAGGTTCGCGACCGTCTGGGCCTCCTTGCCAGCCATGCCGGCAGCGGCAGCCTCAAAGAACTCGGCAAACTCGGGGTCGCCGGCGATCTGCTCGGCGTCGGCCGCCTTAATGCCAAAGTCGGTCTCAAAACGGGCGCACTTGGCATCGGGCAGCTCGGGAATCTCGCCACGGCAACGGTCGATGAACTCGTCGTCCAGATCGAACGGCGCCAGGTCGGGATCGGGGAACAGACGATAGTCGTCGGCCGTCTCCTTGACGCGCATGACCACGGTGCGCTTGCGGCTGGGCTCCCAGTGACGGGTCTCCTGATAGATGATGCCGCCCTCCTCGAGCACCTCGGCCTGGCGGCAAATCTCGTAGGCAAGGCCATCGTGCAGGCTCTTAAACGAGTTGAGGTTTTTAAGCTCCGTCTTGGTGCCCAGCTTGGTCTCGCCGCGGCGGCGCAGCGAAACGTTGCCGTCGCAGCGCATGGAGCCCTTCTCCATGGAGCAGTCCGAAATGCCCAGCGTCACAAAGATGCGACGGAGCTTTTCCATAAACAGGCGCGCTTCCTCGGGCGTGCGCAGGTCGGGCTCGGTGACGAGCTCGATCAGCGGCGTGCCGCAGCGGTTGTAGTCGACGAGCGACTCGGCAGCGGCGGTAATGCGGCCCTCGGCACCGCCCACGTGCACCATCTTGGCAGCGTCCTCCTCCATGTGGATGCGCAGGATGCGGATGGGCACCGTGTAGGAACCGTCCTCGCGACGCTCGGGCATCTGCAGGTTGGACGCGTCATAGCTGGCTAGGTGGCCGGCGCGCTGATTGCCCTCGCGCATGGTCGACGTCATGGACGTGGACAGGCCCTCGGCGTTGGCCGAAGCGCTCGCCAGGCTCTGGGCCTCGGCCTCACCAAACGCGCAGTCGGGGCGCTCGGCGGCACCGCGACCGGTCACGTCCAGGTCCAGGTGACCGTACATGGCAAAGGCGACCGGACCCTGCGTGGTCTGGAAGTTCTTGGCCATATCGGGATAGAAGTAGTGCTTGCGGTAGAACATCGAGTGGCGCTGGATCTCGCAGTTGGTGGCGAGACCTGCCTTAACGATGCTCTCGATTGCCTTCTTATTGGGCACCGGCAGGGCGCCCGGCAGACCCAGGCACACCGGGCACACGTTGGCGTTGGGCTCGTCATCGTGGCTGAGCTTGCAGTTGCAGAACATCTTTGTATCGAGTGCGGTGAGCTCGGTGTGGATCTCCAGGCCGATCACGGCCTCCCAATCCTGCAGGACCTCGGAAAGCTCCTTCATTACAGCTCGCCTCCCTTCCCGGCAAAATCGGGCGCGACGGAAAGCGCAGGCGCACCCGTGGCGGCATCGGCAAAGCCGCGCTCCAGGGCGCGGGCAAACGTGAGCAGCTGACGGTCCTTAAAGGCAGGTCCCACCAGCTGGGCAGAAACGGGCAGCTGAGTATCCTCGCCCAGGCCTAGCGGCACCGAGATGCCACCGTTGCCGCAAATGTTGAGCGAGATAGTGTACAGGTCGGAGAGGTACATCTGCGTGGGGTCGCTGATCTCGCCAAACTTAAAGGCCGTGCGCGGCGAGGCGGGCATGAGGATGGTGTCCACCTTGGCATACGCGGCGTCGTAGTCCTGCGTGATGAGCGTGCGGGCCTTTTGCGCAGCGTAGTAGTACTTGTCGTACACGCCCGAGCTCAGCAGGTAGGCGCCGAGCGTCTGACGGCGCTTGGCCTCGGCGCCAAAGCCGTGGGCGCGCGAAAGCGAGCTCTGGTCGGACAGGTTGGCGCAGCCCTCCTCCTGGTAGCCGTAGCGAATGCCGTCGAAACGGGCCAGGTTGGAGAATGCCTCGGCCGGGCCGATGACGTAGTAGGCGGCGATGGCGGCGTCCAGGTGCGGCAGGTCGACCTCGACCAGCTCGGCGCCCTGGTTCTGCAGCTCCTGGGCGGCGCGCTGAACAGCGGCCTTGACCTCGGGCGTCAGGCCCTCAGCCTCCATAAACGCGGGGATGATGCCCACGCACTTGCCCTCGATGCTGTCGTTGAGATGCTCGGTAAAGTCGACGGCGCAATCCTGGCTGGTGCAGTCGTATGGATCGTGGCCCGCGCCGGTAAGCGCGTTCATGGCCAGCGCGACATCCTCGACCGTGCGGCCAAAGGGGCCCACCTGGTCGAGCGACGAGCCAAAGGCAACCACGCCGTAACGGCTCACGGCGCCATACGTGGGTTTAAAGCCCACCACGCCGCACAGCGACGCCGGCTGGCGAATGGAGCCGCCGGTGTCCGAGCCCAGCGAGAGCGCGACCTCACCCGCGGCGACGGCGGCAGCGGAGCCGCCCGAAGAGCCGCCGGGCACGCGCTCGGTATCCCAGGGGTTGTTGGTGCGGTGGAACGCCGAGCTCTCGGTGGAGCTGCCAAAGGCAAACTCGTCCATATTGGCCTTGCCCATGGGCAGGCAGCCGGCATCGAGCATGCGCTGGACGCAGGTGGCGGTGTAGACGCTCTGGTAGTCCCCGAGCATACGGGACGCGCAAGTGGTACGCGTGCCCACGAGGTTCATGTTGTCCTTGATGGCCAGCGGCACGCCCGCGAGCGGGGGCAGCGGCTTGCCTGCGGCACGGTCGGCATCCACGCGCGCGGCGGCCTCGAGCGCAAGCTCGGGCGCCACCTGCAGGAATGCCTGGACCCCGCCCTCGCGCGCCTCGATGGCGGCAAGGGAGGCCTGAGCCACCTCGGTAGCGGTAAAGTCGCCGGCGGCAACGCCCGCGGCGATCTGGGCGGCGGTAAGGGAATCGAAGCTCTGCGCCATTACTCGCTCTCCCCCTCTCCCAAAATGGACGGCACGCGGAAGTAGCGGTCGCGCGCGCTGCCGGCGTTTTCGAGCGCGACGTCGAGCGGCAGGTCGCGCTCGGGCTCGCGCAGGTCATCGCCCATCACGTTGGACAGGCTTCCGATGGGATGGAACGTGGGCTCCACGTCGGGCAAGTCATATTGCAAGACGGGCTCGAGCATCTGGACGGCGTCGTTCATGTAGGACGTCATCTGGGTGAGCTCGTCATCGGTCAGTGCGATTTTTGCGTACTCGGCAATGCCGCGCACGTCTTTCTCGCTGAGTGCCATAGGCGCTCCCTTCCGCATAACAGATAAACCGCTCTAGTATACAAGGCAACGCCGCTTGGAGCAGGCGCTTTACCCAAATGCAGCGAAAACGTAACGAGGGCGGCGGGCTGGCAGGCGGCAAGTTGGCGGTTCAGCAGCGAAACCGCACCGTCCATAGCGAAAACCGTCCCGCCCGCAGCGAAAAGCATCCCGCCCACAACGAAAACCGTCTCGCCCACAACGAAAACCATCACAACATTCGACACTTTTCGTCAAAATCGAAATTTTCATCGAATGTTGTGATGGTTTGGAAGCCCCCGACCACCACAAAGGTGTCTGTCCCCATTGTGGTGGTTCTGGAGAATGTCTTATGCCGAGGCCTTGGCCTTGCGGCGCTTGCGGACCGCGTGGATCACGATGTCCAGCAGCAACAGCACAATGGCTACGACCACGATAAGCACGGCGAACTCGCGCTTGCCCCAGTGGCGGCCGGCCAGCGACTTTTGCTTGTCGACGTCCTTCTTGTTGTACTTGGTGCGCACGCAATGCACCAGCAGGCGATGGTCGTTCACACCGTAGGGCGTGCAGGTGACGAGCGTCACCTTGTCGGCGCCGGGCTCGATGGTCAGCGACTCCATCTCCTCGGGCAGCACCACCTCGGAGTCCACCATCTTGTAGGCGAGCGTCTTGTTCATGGTGTGCAGCAGCACCAGGTCGCCGGGCTCCAGCGAGTGGATGTCGTCGAACATGCTCAGGTTACGCATGCCCGAGTGCGCGGTGAGCACGCAATGCGTCGAGGTGCCGCCCACCGGCAGGCTCGTGCCCTCCAGGTGGCCGACGCCCGCCATAAGGACTTCTTCGCTCGTGCCGTGGTAGATGGGCATGCTCACGTCGATGGAGGGGATCTCGACCCAGCTCATCATGGGGTCGCGGTCAAAGATAAGCTGCTGAGCGTAGGGCTCGATCTGGTCGGCGGGAAGCTCGGTGGCCTCGCCCGCCAGCTGCTCGTTATAGGAGCGCGCCTGAAGCAGGATGCGCTCGCGCTCTTCTTCGGAAAGCGCGTCCACGGTGCTGGACACCGTGCTGATCTGGTTGAACACGCCCGAGGCCTCGAGCCGGTCCAAGATCCACGGCCAGGTCATAAGGCCCACGCCAATAAGAATGATGACGATGGTGATTAGCCGGTCGGCCCAACGCGGCAACCGTTTGCGACGGCGCTTAGATTTTGGTTGAGGTTTGGGCTGGGGGCTTGAGCCGCCGTTGGCCGCGGCGTTATTGCTCTTCATATGTTTGGCGCCCTGCACCATCGCCGGTCACTCCTTTACAGCTCAGGTTGTCTAAACAAATAATAGCCGATTAGCGAGCTTCCGCGCCGGACAACGCAGCTAGACTGCACCGTCCAGTCGAGGATAAGCCAGCATTTGAGTTTTCAAAATGTCCCGAATCGGCTGGGCGATTCGGGATACAATGTCAATAGAAAACGACGCACCCCGCGTAAGTGTACGAGAGCGCGGGCGGCCTAGTTTTCTGGTTTTGTTAAATGCCCGGGATCCTACCCCCGGGCATTCTTATTTGCGCCTGTTGCGGCGCAAATGCCTTCCACCGTCCGCACCGCGCGTGCGCCTACGGACCTTAAACCGAACCTCATACGAGTCAAGAAACGCGATGACGAACGAGCCCACCGCCGCGAGGGCGGCGAGCGCGTTAAGGAATTTCAGCATTTGGGGACCTCCGATCGAGTCGTCGGCCGCCCGCGCACGGGATGCGTCGCAAGGGTATTTTACTGCGAGTGTATGCACCCACAGCTGGTAAACGCGATTTTGACAAACATCTGTTCGATATTCATACGCCTGATCCAGGCTTATAGGACAAAATGTGTGTCCCGATAGAACATCCGTTTCCATCCATTAATCCAGCCAGAACGGGTACGGGTCCCTGTGGTGGAGGTCCTCCCACACTGCCCTGTCGCCCCACTCCGGCCCTCCGTCGTCACGCGACGGCGAGGCGGAGTAGACGCTGAACAGGAAGTCGATGTCCGCGTCGGTCGGCATCGTGGCGAGCTTCTCGCGCGCCGTCCTCGCGTCCCCCGAGTGCGCGCGGCACCACCAGAACACCGCCTTCACGCGCTTGACCGACGTCAGCCCCCGGTGGTTGCGCAGGACGGCCCTCAGCTGCGAGTTCACCCCTCCTGGATTGGCTACACTGATGTGGACAGTTCCGGGAGGGGCGCAGGAGACGGGAGGGCCGTATATGAGGGGCCCCAGGCACCCGAGGCATTTCACCGACGAGTTCAAGAGGCAGATAGTCGACCTCTACAACGCCGGCAAGCCCAAGCGCGAGATCATGGACGAGTACGACCTCGGCAAGAGCACCGTGGAGAGGTGGATCAAGTCGATAAACGCGACCGGCTCGCCGCGCGCCGCGTGCAACCGCACGCCCGAGCAGAACCGGATCCTGGAGCTCGAGCGCGAGAACCGCAGGCTCCGGATGGAGGTCGACGTCTTAAAACAAGCGGCGCTGATATACGCTCGAAAGTGAGGGCCATAGCGGCCAACGAGGGCCGCTACCCCATATCAGCGCAGTGCAGGCTCCTCGGCGTCGCGAGGTCGACGTACTACTCCATGCGCTCGCGGGCCGACCGGCCCGCCGCGCCGGACCCCGCCGCGCCGGCCGTGGTCGCGGCCCACGCCGCCAGCAAGGGCCGGTACGGCTCGCGCAAGATAAAGGCGTCGCTCGAGAGGTCGGGCGTCACCGTCAGCCGGCGCCGGGTCTGCCGCATCATGAGGGAGAACGGCCTGGTCAGCGCATACGGCAGGAAGAGGTTCAAGGTGCACCCCGGGGCGGTCAACGAGGCCGACGTGCCCAACGTCGTCGCGCGCGGCTTCGGCGGCAGGGCGCCGCGCACCCATATATGCAGCGACCTGACCTACGTGCGCGTCGGGGCCTCGTGGAACTACGTCTGCCTGCTCGTCGACCCCTGCAACAGGGAGATCGTCGGCCACTCCGCCGGGCCCAGGAAGGACGCCCGGCTGGTCAAGTCGGCGTTCGCGACGCTCTCCTTCCCCATCTCGGACATCGAGGTCTTCCACACGGACCGCGGCAGCGAGTTCGACAACGCCGAGATCGACCTGATGCTCGAGGCCTTCGGCATTGAGAGGTCGCTGTCGGCCAAGGGCTGCCCCTACGACAACGCCGTCGACGAGTCGACCAACAGGATACTGAAGGCCGGGCTCGTCCACCGCGAGACGTTCGGCACGACGCGCGAGCTCCGGGCCAAGCTCTCGGACTACGTGCACTGGTACAACAACTTCAGGATCCACTCGACGCTGGGCTACATGTCTCCGGTCGAGTTCAGGGAGGCGGGGCTGTCCCTCCCGGAATCGTCCAAATAGGTGTTGCCAATCCACCGTCGGGGCGGAGGAGCTCGCGACCCTCGCCTCGGACCTCGACCTCGGCGACGGGGAGATGGCCGCCGTGGCAGCCACCTTCTCCTACCTTGCGGAGAAGAGGAGGCTCGCCTCCATCGAGACGCTGCTGAGGCTGAGCA
>JAXKGH010000228.1:0-1756 GCA_036550475.1 Collinsella sp.
CGGTGGCAAGGGCCAAGCGTTCACTCCCGAGCAGCGACCTCAACGGGCGCGCGGCCGGTGGCAGCGAAGCCCCAGTAGGGAAGCCGTGAGCCTCGCGACAAGGGGCGCAGAGTGGGCACGGCGGGCCAGACATCCGCCGGGTCAAACAAGGTGGTACCGCGGAATTCAACCGTCCTTGGGCAATGTACATGCCCGAGGACGGTTTTTTGTTACCGAACCGGGCCGCACATCCGCAGCTATCGGGTGCTAGCTGCCCCGGCAAGCGAGATGCGCGAGAGACGAAAGGGAAGACATGAGTCTGATTGATGATCTGGTCAAACTCGAGGAAGAGGCCAAGGAGCTCGTCGCAGGCGCCGATGACGCCGCCAAGCTCGAGGCTGCGCGCGTTGAGCTGCTCGGTCGCAAAGGCCGTATCACCGGCCTGATGCGCATGATGGGCAAACTCGCCCCCGAGGATCGTCCCATGATGGGCAAGCGCGCCAACGAGATGCGCCAGCTGATCGAGGGCATGCTCGACGAGCGCACCACCGAGATGAAGGCTGCCGCCCTCAAGCACGCGCTCGAGCACGAGGCCGTCGACATCACGCTGCCGGGCATCCGTCCGCAGATCGGTCACCAGCACCTGATCAAGCAGATCATCGAGGAGGCCGAGGACATCTTCTGCGGCATCGGCTACACCGTCGAGTCCGGCCCCATGGTCGATACCTCCTACTACAACTTCACCGCGCTCAACGCGCCCATGGATCATCCGAGCCGCTCGGCTCGCGACACGTTCTATGTGGTCGACAACAACCCCGGCAGCGTCGCGCATCCCGAGGCTCACGCTCACGGCGAGTCCGACGTGCTGCTGCGCACCCAGACCTCGGGCGTGCAGATCCACACCATGGAGTCGCAGAAGCCGCCCATCTACATGATCTGCCCGGGCACCGTCTACCGTCCCGACACGGCCGACGCCTGCCACCTGCCGCAGTTCAACCAGATCGAGGGCCTGGTCGTCGACGAGGGTATCACCTTTGGCGATCTTAAGGGCACGCTCGACTACTTTGTTAAGTGCATGTTTGGCGAGGACCGCAAGACGCGCTATCGCCCGCACTTCTTCCCCTTCACCGAGCCTTCCTGCGAGGTGGACGTGAGCTGCCACGTGTGCGGCGGCAAGGGCTGCAACTTCTGCAAGCACAGCGGCTGGATCGAGATTCTGGGCTGCGGCATGGTCGACCCCAACGTCCTGATCAACTGCGGCATCGACCCCGAGAAGTACACCGGCTTCGCCTTTGGTATTGGCGCCGAGCGCGTCGCGGCACTGCGCTACGATCTGCCGGACCTCAGAACGCTCATGACGGGCGATATGCGTTTTCTGAATCAGTTCTAGGCTGCGGCTTGCCCAAGCACGGCACCTCGGCGCTCATTCGTCGCTTGCGTACCAAAGTACGCGGCGCTCCTCTTTCGGGCCGATCTGCCGCACTTGGACAACCCTCGCTTTGTAAGGAATGTTCACAAAGTTGAAGTTTCCACCTGCATCTCTTCGCAGGCTTTCAGTATGAAAGGAGAGCTAGATGCGTGTTTCTTACGACTGGCTCAAGACCATGATCGATATTCCGGAGGATCCCAAGACCCTTTCGGACGAATATATCCGTACCGGCACCGAGGTCGAGGCGATCGACACCGTGGGCGAGTCCTTCGACCACGTGGTGACCGCCAAGGTGCTCACCAAGACCCCGCACCCCGATAGCGACCACATGTATGTGTGCTCGGTCGA
>JAXKGH010000229.1:0-7967 GCA_036550475.1 Collinsella sp.
CCAGGCCGATGGAGGTAACATGGGGCATGGGAAGCCTCCTCCCCGCAGGTGCGGTAAGGGCTACCGCACGGGCCGATACTCAAAGCCCATTGTGGCATCCCGAGCCCGCGGAAAGAAGCTGCGCCGCGGGGGAGGCGACCCCAATGGCTTTCTCATATCGTCTTTTATGTGGACCCGCGGAAAATGCATCCCAGTCTTTTGCGAAAAACGGGACGCGCTTTCCGGCGCTTACTTCCGACGTGCGTGCACATCTCGGCGCGCCATCTCGGGCCCGCTCAGACATTCCTCCCGCTTTTGCGCCACTTTACAGACCGTTCGGTCGTCTGTCCGCACGCGCGGGTATACTCAAAACGATACTTTTCCTATGCAATACGATGCAGGCTCGGCCTGCACGATCCGAAGGGGGCAGTGATGGAGAGGATACTCGGCGTTAATCTCTCTGGCTGGTTTATTCCCGAGCCTTGGGTTACCCCGTCGCTATACGCGGCGACCGGTGCATCCAACGCGGCCGAGCTGCAGGAGGCCATGGGCACCGCCGCCTATAACGAGCGCATGCGCCGTCATTACGAGACGTTTGTGAGCGAGGATGATTTCCGTCGCATGGCGCAGATCGGCCTCAACGCCGTGCGCCTGCCGGTGCCTTGGTATGCCTTTGGCTCACAGGAGTCCGATGCCTCCTACATCTCGGTTGTCGATTACATCGACCGCGCGATTGAGTGGGCTGCCAAGTACAACATTCGCGTGCTGCTTGACCTGGCGACTGTGCCCGGTGGCCAGGGCGATTCCAACGATTCGCCCGCCACGCCGGAGGCTGTTGCCGAGTGGCATTCGTCCACTAACGGCCGCCATGTCGCACTCGACGTGCTCGAGCGCTTGGCCGAGCGTTACGGCGAGGCCGAGAGCCTGCTGGGCATTGAGCTGCTGGATACGCCGCAGATGAGTGTCCGCAAGAGTCTTTTTGCCATGACGGATGGCATTCCGGCTCACTACCTGCGCAATTTCTATCGCGATGCCTACGAGCTCGTCCGTTCGTATATGCCCGAGGATAAGATCGTCGTCTTTTCGTCTTCGGGGCATCCCAGCGAGTGGAAGCATTTTATGCGCGGCGCCAAGTACAAGAACGTCTACATGGACCTTCACCTGTACCATTACCGCGACGAGTATGCGCTCGATATCACGAGCCCCCGCGGGCTGACGACGGCGATTTCGCGTAACAAGCGCGAGCTTAAAGAGGCGATTTCAACTGGGTTCCCCGTGCTGGTGGGCGAATGGTCGGGCGCGGCGATCTTTGCCAACTCGTCGGTTACGCCCGAGGGCCGCAATGCCTACGAGCGCGTGTTTATCGCCAACCAGCTGGCTTCGTTTGCGCCGGCTGCCGGTTGGTTCTTCCAAACGTGGAAGACCGAGAAGCGCATTGCAGCATGGGACGCCCGCGCGGCGCTCGGTACGCTCGAGCGCGGCATGATTGAATAGGTTGATATGACGCAAAACAGCGCCCATACGGGCAAACTCTATGTGGTCGGCACGCCCATCGGCAACCTGGGCGACCTGTCCCCGCGCGTTGGCGAGGCCTTTGCCGCTGCCGATGTCATCTGCTGCGAAGACACGCGTGTGACGTCAAAGCTGCTGATGCACCTGGGCATTTCCAAGCCGCTTGTCCGTTGCGACGAGAATGTGATCGCCAGCCGCGCCGCCGGCCTGGTCGACCGTCTGCTGGCGGGGGAGACCCTCGCCTTTGCCTCGGACGCCGGCATGCCGAGCGTGTCCGATCCCGGCCAGGCGCTGGTCGAGGCGGCGCGTGAGGCCGATGTGCCCGTCGAAGTTATTCCCGGGCCCTCTGCTTGCGTCACGGCGCTCGTTTCGTCCGGCATTCCCTGCGAGCATTTTTTCTTCGAGGGCTTTTTGGGTCGAAAGCACGGCGACCGCGTGCGCCGTTTGCAGCGCCTTGCCGTGGTGCCCGGCGCGCTCATCTTCTACGAGTCTCCACATCGCATCGTGGCGACGCTCGAGGCCGTGGCGGAGGTCTTTCCCCAACGTGAGGTTGCCGTCTGCCGCGAACTCACCAAGCTGCACGAGGAGGTCTTGCGCGGGCCCGCTGCCCAGCTTGCCGAGGAGCTGCGTGCTCGCGGCGAGGTAAAGGGCGAGATTGCGCTGGTCATCGCGCCGCCGAGCGAGGGTGAGGAGGCCGGTATCGTGCCGGTTGGCGCCGCGGCAGCGGATCCCGACGAGGCCCTGCGCGAGGATATCCGCGCCGCGCTCGAGGAGGGGGAGCCCGCGTCTGCGGTGGCCAAGCGCCTGTCTCAGAAGTATTCGCGCCGCAAGCGCGATGTCTATGCCATGGTGCTCGATATGCAATAGATGGAGGATATCCAGCCCTTGCGCTAGAATCATCCTCTGTATGCAACGTTTTACTGGAGGACAAACCCCATGGATCAAAGCAAGCCTTCGTTCTTTATCACGACGCCCATCTACTACGTCAACGCCGATCCGCACCTGGGCACGGCTTATTCCACCATCATCGCCGACGTTCAGGCTCGCTATCGCCGCTCCGCCGGCTATAACGTCAAGTTCCTGACCGGCATGGACGAGCACGGCGAGAAGGTCGCCGAGGCCGCAGCCAAGCACAACATGACGCCGCAGGCGTGGACCGACAGCCAGGCTCCGCACTTCAAGGAGCTTTGGAGCAAGCTCGAGATTTCCAACGACGACTTCATCCGCACCACCGAGCCGCGCCAGCATCATGCCGTGCAGTACCTGTGGGAGCGCATGAAGGAGTCCGGCTACCTGTATAAGGGCAGCTACGACGGTTGGTATTGCGTGCCTGACGAGACCTACTTCACTGATACGCAGGTCCAGAAGGGCGACGAGGAGTACGGCAGCGTCGGCCAGCATCTGTGCCCCGACTGCCACCGTCCGCTTGAGCGCGTGCAGGAGGAGTCCTACTTCTTTAAGCTTTCCGCCTTCCAGGACAAGCTGCTCAAGCTCTATGACGAGCACCCCGACTTTGTCGAGCCTGCGTTCCGCATGAACGAGGTTCGCAGCTTTGTCGAGGGCGGCCTTAACGACCTTTCCGTGAGCCGTACGAGCTTTGACTGGGGCATTCAGGTCCCGTTTGACGAGGGTCATGTGACCTACGTGTGGTTCGATGCGCTGCTCAACTATATGACGGCCGTCGGCTACGGTGTCGACACCGACGAGGCGCGTGCCGAGCTGGCCTATCGCTGGCCCGCGCAGTTCCACATCGTGGGTAAGGACATCATCCGCTTCCACTGCGTCATTTGGCCCGCCATGCTCATGGCCATCGGCGAGGCCCTGCCCGAGCACGTCTTTGCCCACGGCTTCCTGACCGTGCGCAATGCCGAGACCGGCAAGGCCGAGAAGATGTCCAAGAGCCGCGGCAACGCCATCGCTCCGCAGGACGTTATCGACATGCTGGGCGTCGAGGGCTATCGCTACTACTTCATGACCGACGTCGTCCCCGGCACCGACGGTGCCATCAGCTTCGATCGCATGGAGCAGGTCTACAACGCCGACCTGGCCAACAGCTGGGGCAACCTTATCTCGCGTTCGCTCAACATGAGCGGCAAGTACTTTGACGGTTGTGCGCCCGCCAAGCCCGCGTCGTTCGATGCGTTCGACAACCCGCTGGCAAAGATCGCCGATGGCCTGGTCGAGCGCTACATGGCCAAGATGGACGTGCTCGATTACGGCGGAGCCAAGGATGAGGTCATGGAGCTCATCCATGCCGCCAACCACTACATCGAGGACTCCGAGCCCTGGGCGCTTGCCAAGGACGAGGCCAAGGCTGACGAGCTGGCATTTGTGATCTACAACCTGCTCGAGGCCATCCGCATTGCCGCTCACCTGCTGATGCCGCTCATGCCCCAGACTTCTGCCGAGGCCCTGCGTCGCCTGTCCTGCGAGGAAGAGGCCGCGAGCGACGACCTCAAGGGCATTTGCACTTGGGGCCTGCTTGCCGGTGGTCAGTCCGTCGAGAAGGGTGAGCCGCTGTTCCCGCGTCTGGGCTAAGACGCCGCGCGCCATATCGGCAATTTGCTGTTTAGCTGTAAGGGCATGGCCGCCACGGTCCATGCCCTTTTGTTTCAAGACGCCGCCATCATGCTAAGGAGGCAACCATGACAACTTCGCCTTTGGCAAACCCCACGGCCACCAGGGAGCTGCTGGAGGAGTTTGGCCTTGCGACCAAGCATCGCCTGGGCCAGAACTTCCTGATCGACAACCATGTAATTGAGCGCATTTGCGAGCTTGCCGAGCTTGCAGGTGATGAGCGCGTGCTCGAGGTTGGTCCGGGCGTTGGTACGCTCACGCTTGCGCTGTTGCAGGAGGCGGCGTGCGTCACGTCGATCGAGGCCGATCCCGAGCTCGAGCCGGTGCTCGATGCTCACGCCGCCGACTACGCCAACTTCCGCTTTATCATGGGCGACGCGCTTAAGGTGACGCCGGAGCAGATTGAGCAGGCCGCCGGCGGTGAGCCGACGGTATTTGTCGCGAACTTGCCCTATAACGTGGCGGCGACGATCATCCTGCAGTTTTTTCAGACGATGCCCGCGCTCAAGCGTGCCGTGGTCATGGTGCAAAAGGAGGTTGCCGATCGCATTGCCGCAGTGCCGGACAACAAGACCTATGGCGGCTATACGGCAAAGCTCGGCCTGTATGCGCAGGTGACGGGTCGCTTTGAGGTGCCGCCGCGTTGCTTTATGCCAGCGCCGCACGTGGACTCGGCCGTCGTGCGTATCGACCGTGTTGACGGCGTGGTGCCCGAGGGGCTCGATCGCGAGTTCGTGGCTCGTGTGATCGACGCTGCATTTGCTCAGCGGCGCAAGACCGTCCGAAATTCCATGAGCGCCAACGGTTTTGCCAAGGACGTGCTCGATGCCGCTTTTGAGGTTTGCGGTATCGCACCCACCACGCGCGCCGAGACGCTCGATGTTGCCGACTTTGTCCGTCTGGCCCGGGAGCTAATCCATGACGCCTAATGCCGAACGCGTGACGTTTACCAAGAAAAAGAAGACGGTTGCTTGTCCCGTGCCCTTGGCGCCGCTTGCCGACACGCATGCGCATCTGCTTTCGTTTTGGGGCAAAGAAGTGCCCGAGACGCTCGTGCGCGCCAAAGCCGCGGGCGTCGACCTGTTGGTGACGATGCTCGACCCCATCGCTGACAAACGCAGCGTGACGGACTATAGCGACTGGCTCGTGCGCGAAATTCTGCCGATGCAGGATATCCCGCAGATCAAGTATCTTGCCGGCGTGCATCCGTATGGCGCACCGGACTATACCGACGACGTTCACGCACAGGTCGTTGCCGCGCTCGATGACCCCTTATGCGCCGGTATTGGCGAAATCGGCCTGGACTACCACATGGACTATGACGACGATATCGCGCCGGCACCCCATAACGTGCAGATTGACTGCATGGCGCGTCAGCTCGAGCTTGCCGTGTGCCGTAACGTGCCGGTGGAGCTGCATCTGCGCCACGAGGACACGGACCATGAGCGCACCTCGCACGTTGATGCGTACAACGTGCTTCGTGACGTGGGCGTGCCCCAGGCCGGTTGTGTGCTGCACTGCTTTGGCGAGGACCGCGCCACGATGGAGCGCTTTGTGGAGCTGGGCTGCTATATCGCCTATGGTGGTGCGGCCACCTTTAAGCGCAACGACGACGTGCGCGAGGCATTTGCGGCAACCCCACTCGATCGAATTTTGTTCGAGACGGATTGCCCGTATATGGCTCCGGAGCCCATCCGCGGTCTTGAATGCGAGCCCGCAATGATCTCCATTACGGCAAACGCGCTGGTTAACGACCGTGTCGATCGTACCGGCGAGGATGCTGAGGCAATCGCGCAAGCCGCTTGGGAAAATGCCTGCAAACTTTTTCAAAAATAGTTCTTGCGTTCGCGGTGGCGCTCCGTTATTCTAATTCCTGCACGCGGGCGTGGCGGAATTGGCAGACGCGTACGGTTCAGGTCCGTATGGGGGCAACCCCATGAAGGTTCAAGTCCTTTCGCCCGCACCATTAAATGAAAGAGCTCCCAGCAATGGGGGCTTTTTGTTATGGGCCCATCGCGGGGACTTGAACCTGCGAAGGAGCGAGCGTAAAGAAAACGCGGAGCGTTTTTAGCGAGCTGGCGAGGACGCCGGCAGGCGGACGAAGCCGGTGCGGATCCGCGAAGCGGATACGCGGACGTCCTTTCGCCCGCACCATTGAATGAAAGAGCTCCCAGCAATGGGGGCTTTTTTGTTATGGGCCTCTTGTTGATGTCACGTTGCTGCTTCGTGCGGGTATCCTAATGCCAACGTGTGCCTATCAGAGGAGAGACCATGCTGTTGTCCGGTATCATTGCCGCCCTTACGAGCCTTCTGCTTCCCATCATCATTTTGTTGCTTCTGCTTCCCAACGCCTGCTATGTCGTTGAACAACAGCATGCCGTGATCATCGAGCGTCTGGGCAAGTTTAACCGCATCGTCAACGCGGGCTTCCACATGAAGGTGCCCGTGATCGACCGCAAGGCCGCCACGGTGAGCCTGCGTACCATGAAAAACGGGTTTGGCATCGACGTTAAGACCCAGGACAACGTGACCATCGGCCTTGAGGTCTCTGCTCAGTACCACGTGAGCTATGACATGGGCGCCGGCCCGGCAGATTCGGGTATCTACAAGAGCTACTACATGCTGCAGGAGCCCGTCGACCAGATGCGTGACTTCATCACCGACGCTCTGCGCTCTTCGATTCCCGTCTACACACTCGATGAGGTCTTTGCCAAGAAGGATGACATCGCCAAGGACGTTAATGCCACCGTGTCCGAGCAGATGGCTGCCTACGGCTTCACCCTCGTGTCGACACTCATCACCAAAATCGCGCTGCCGACCGAGGTCGAGAACTCCATGAACGACATCAACGCTGCCCAGCGCAAGCGCGCTGCGGCACAGGAGCTCGCTGAGGCCGACCGCATCAAGCGCGTCACCGAGGCGACCGCTGAGGCCGAGGCAATGGAAAAGGCGGGCGAGGGCATCGCCAACCAGCGCAAGGCCATCGCGCTGGGTATCAAAGATTCGCTCGAGATCATCCAAGAGACGGGTGTCGGCAATGACGAGGCCAACCAACTGTTCATGTTTACGCAGTGGTCCGAGATGATGACGGAGTTCGCTCGCACGGGTAAAACCTCGACGGTCGTGCTGCCGAGCGACTTTTCGCAGTCGGCCTCGATGTTCGAGCAGATGCTGACCGCCAGCAAAGTTCAAAACGATTCGAAGGAGTAGACGCGCGTGAAATACACCGTCGTTTGCGTCGGTAAGCTCAAGGAGCGCTTTTGGAAGGACGCGTGCGCTGAGTACACCAAGCGCCTAGGTGCCTATGCCAAGGTGGATATCCGCGAGGTGGCCGATATCGATCCGGCTAAGGCGGGCGGCGTGGATGCCGCGCGCGACAAGGAGGGGGCGGCGATTCTTGCTGCCTTGCCGTCTCGAGCGCATGTGATCCTGCTGGCTATCGAGGGCAAGGAGCGTTCGAGTGAGGAGCTCTCGGCGAGGCTCGACGATCTTATGCTGCGAGGCTGCAGCGACATCGCCTTTGTGATTGGCGGTTCGGACGGCGTGAGCGATGAGGTGCGCGCCCGCGCCGACGAGATGCTCAGCTTTGGACGCATTACCTTGCCGCATAACCTGGCGCGCGTGGTGCTGCTGGAGCAGATCTACCGTGCCTGCAAGATCAGTCGTGGCGAACCGTATCACAAATAGGTCGGCAATACGAAACAATGGCGTGGGACAATACCTTTCGTTTTGAGGGATGTGTCTGAAAGGACTTATGAGATATGAAGATTGGATTTGTCGGTTTTGGCAATATGGCGAGCGCTATGGCCGATGGCTGGATCGCTGCCGGTGTAGCTGCGAGCGACATGTGCGCCTGCGCGGGTCGCTACGACGCACTGGTTGAGCGCTGCGAGGCGCGC
>JAXKGH010000230.1:0-32552 GCA_036550475.1 Collinsella sp.
CGACGGTATGCCCCTAGATAGGAAAACAGTATTTTGAGATTGCGCACGCAGGTTCAACCCCCATCAAACGTTGTTCGCAAACGCACGTATTATTGCGCGCCGAATAATGGTGTCAAGTATTCCGAAATCGTTTTCTGCAAGGTTAGCGACGGCGGCGAGTTCTCGTGACGTGTGTCCATATTCACTCGGAATAATGGTGCGCGAGACTTTTTCGCTTCGGCGTCAACACAAACCTTGACTCTACAATCGTTATAGGGTTTTCACTACACTGGTAGCTAAACGAACCGAGCCAGAAAGTACCCCGCCCATGGAACACGACCTCACACACGGCAATGTCCTCAAGACCATCGCGGTCTTTGCTCTGCCTTATATGCTCTCGTACTTTTTGCAGATGCTCTACGGCATGGCCGATCTGTACATGATGGGGCAGTTCAGCGGCGCCGCCGGCATCACCGCCGTGGGCAATGGCGCGCAGACGCTCTATATCATTACCGTGACGCTTGTGGGCCTGGCCATGGGAACGACGGTTATCGTCGGCCACGCCGTGGGCTCGCGTCGCTTCGACCGTGCCGAGACCGCCATCGGCAACACCATCACGCTCTTTATGGGTGTCTCGGTGGTGCTGGCCGTTGTCCTGTTTGCGCTGTGCCCGCAGGTTGTGGCGCTCATTGGCACGCCGGCCGAGGCGGTCGAAGGAACCGCCGCCTACCTGCGTATCTGCTTTGTCGGCATTCCGTTTATCGCCGCGTACAACATTCTTTCGGCCATCTTTCGCGGGCTGGGCGATTCGCGCTCGCCCATGTACGTGATTGGCGTGGCATGCATCATCAACATCGCGCTCGACTTTCTGTTTATCGGACACATGGGGCTCGGCCCCGTGGGTGCGGCGCTCGGCACGGTAACCGCCCAGACGGCCAGCGTTGTCCTCGCGCTCGTGTGGCTCAAGAGCCGCCGCACGAACATCCACGTTAAGCGCAGCGACCTGCGCCCCCAGCCCGAGGTGCTCGGCAGCATTCTTAAGATCGGCGTGCCCGTGGCCGTGCAGGACGGCTGTATCCAGGTGGCGTTTATGTTTATCACCGTCATCGCCAACCACCGAGGGCTCGTCGACGCCGCTGCCGTGGGCCTGGTCGAAAAGATGATCAGCTTTTTATTCATTGTGCCGAGCTCCATGGGCGCCACCGTCAGCGCGCTCACGGCGCAAAATGCCGGCGCGGGCAAGGGCGATCGCGCGCGTCAGGTGCTCAAGGACGCCATGACGATCTCGGTGGTGTACGGCTGCCTGATCACGGTGCTGATGTGGCTGGTGGCGCCGGCGTTTATTGGCTTTTTTGCCAAGGACCCCGCGGTGGTCGCGGCCGGTACCGGCTATATACACAGTTATATTTTCGATGCAATCTTTGCCGGCATCCACATTTGCTTTAGCGGCTTTTTCGCTGCATACGGCAAGAGCTACATCGGCTTTGCGCACAACGTGCTGGCCGTGGCACTCATTCGCGTGCCCGGTGCGTGGCTGTTGTCGAACGCCTATTCCGATACGTTGTTTCCCATGGGCATCGCGTCGCCGTGCGGATCGATTTTGTCGGCAGTCATCTGTGTTGTCGCGTTTACCGTGCTCAACCGCCGCGGAGCTTTTGACAAGCTAGTGGCGTAGCGAGGCGACGCGAGCCTGGCGCCCCTCCCCTGCTTTTTGCCGAAAGGAGCGGTCCTGTGACCGACATGCCAAGTGAACATACTGAGGGCCTGCTCCGTATTGGCGAGGTGGCGCGCCTGTTTAACCTGAGCGTGGGCACGCTGCGCCATTACGAGCAGATGGGCTTGCTGGACCCGGCGCACATCGATCCGGCGAGTGGGTACCGCTACTACGGATCGCGGCAGCTCTCCACCCTCAACACCATCAGCCACCTGCGTGTTCTCGACTTGCCGTTGGCGCAAATCCGCGAGTTTGTGACCACGCGCGATGTGGACCTCATGCAGCGGCAGCTAGCTCAGCAGCAGGAGCTCATCGAGCGCAAGCGCCGTGAACTTGAACGCGTGTCGCGCAAGATCGATAACCGGCTTGCGCTGCTGCATGATGCCCTGAACACCGAGCTCGATACCATCTGCACAATCGATGCGCCCGAGCTCCGCTGCGCTGTGCTGCGTGAACGCGTCAACCCTACCGACGCCTATGCGCTGGAGTGGCAGATTCGTCAACTGCAGAAGGGCCAGCACGAGACCTTTGTCTTCCTGGGCAACTTGGGCGTTGGGATTAGCGCCGAGCGCCTGGCCGCCGGCGACTTTGACGGCTACGACGAGGTCTTTCTGCTGCTGGATGACACGGACGATTACCTACCTGGGCGATGTCGAAGTACGTCCCGCCGCGCGGTGTCTGACGGTCAGCTTCCGCGGCACGCACGGTCAGGCGGCCCCGCGCTATGAGCGCTTACTCGATTACATGCACGAGCGCGACCTGTCCCCCGCCGGTCCCTCGCGCGAAATCGCCCTCATCGACGACATCATCAGCGACGACCCTGGAGCGTATGTGACGAGGATCGCGATACCGGTCCGCTAATCACTACCATTTATCGAGCAATTCCATCCATTTACCTTAATCCGAATTAGATTGTATTTTGTAGCAAATAAAATGACAGCATATTGCCCCCCCCATAGGCAGGAGACATTATGCCCAGAGTTCAATCACGTCGCTCGTTTCTTCTCGGCCTAGCCTCGATCATCGGCTTATCCGCGTCACGCCCAACAAGAGTATTCGCTGCCGACTCAAACTCATCCGTCGCTTTTACATCAGACCTAGCACAAGACTACGCGCTTTCCCTGTTGCCCATCGTCGACGGATCCGCGAACTTAGAGATCGAGCAAATCGTTCCCGTATGCCAACAAATCGGCCTTATCTGTGGCTATGAAATCAGTGTCACAAGGGAAGGAAGCCCTTACGGTTATTTAATACTTGACGCATCATATCCTGGGCTTCTGAAGGAGATAACCCTCGGCGATACCATTCTTCCGATTTCAGCTTCTCTATCAAACGCCATTTCAACTTATTCCGGCCAACAGGCCACAAACCCAACCGTACTAATTTCGTACAACGATATTGAATATGGAACTTTGGTGCCAGGAACTAGAGACTGTGTAACCAACTATAACAATATACGGTCTGTCCCGATTGTCACCGAAAAGGGTATAGCACCTCAAAGCAATAACCCAACTTCATGGGATGCTGTCATTATCAATGAAGATGACTTGATGTTGCATTTCCAAATAGACGATTTAAACGGAATACCGTTCCGAGGAGTCTCGGAATCATTAGTTGAAGCCCGCACTAATAAGTATGCATGCGTCGTTTCTGCCTTGTACGCTGTATCAATGCATTACGGTCTCACCAGTTCAAACGCTAATCAATTTAATCCCGATTATTATAAAGAAATATGGAACGTCACTGGCACAACAACGTATAAGACCAATGATCAGGGCGTCGAGTACGGAAGCACGATCATCCCAGATGGAATTGTTCCGTTTAAAAGTCTTGCCGCTCAAAAGGGTAGAGCACTTAATACTCAATTTTTCGGTTATCAGCCTCAATTCGCTCAGTACAGAGCAACTATCGATCAAGGGAATATCGGCTTGTATCATATGTGGATCAACAGCCGAAACAGTGAAGGATCCGTCGAGCTATCAGGTCATACGGTCACGGTAACTGGCTATTTTACTGGGCATAATGGAAGCTCTGGCATCGAACTGCAGTGGCTCGAAGTATTCGACGGATGGAACACTTATCCCCGAGCGATTAACTATGCAACGCCCAATATGGTCAAATTGAACGGAACAGTCTTTTGGTAGACCGGATGGCACCATCAAAATGCTATGGCACCACGGCCTTTGCCCTGGTTACGATATTGGTGATTTTCGCTATGTTTGCATCCGTTTCTTCATGCACAGATAGAGCCCGCTATAGCGGAGGAGATGATTACCTTGTCTTTGGAGCCGGCAGCGTTCATTCTATTGAGGGAACGGAACTCGTAATCCAAACAGACAACAGTCCCCGCTACACCGACGCTGGAAAGCAAACCCGGATTACATTCCCCTCATCTGGCCGAATCAAAGACAAGCTTTCCCAAATCAAAGTTGGGACAAGAGTTTCCTACTCACGCTTTGAGTCGGTAGACGCATCTGGATCATACGAGGGAAACGATATCGAAATTGAACAGGCAAACACTATAAGGAGATGTTGAGGAACTGAGCCTCTGCGCAGTTCCTCAACAAATCATTATGCCTCCGGGACCCTACCCGTCGCCAAAATCTGTTCAAGTACCGCCTCATCCAACACGGGCACACCCAGCTGCTCGGCCTTGGTGAGCTTGGAGCCCGCTTTGGGGCCGGCGACCAGATAGCTCGTCTTCTTTGACACACTGCCCGAAACCTTGGCGCCGAGTACCTTGAGCGCTGCACCTGCCTCGTCGCGGGTGCGGTTGACGAGCGTGCCGGTGAGCACGAAGGTCAGACCCGCGAGCGGCTGTGCGTCGGCGAGCTCGCCCGCCACGCCAGCGTCGGCTGCGGCTTGCGCATGCGCGGCGCCCAGGTCGACCTCGAGCGAAAGGCCCGCTTGGCGCAGACGTTCCAGCACGGCAAGGTTTTCGGGCACGGCCAGGAACTGCTTGACGCTCGCCGCAATCTTGGGACCGATGCCCTCGCACTCGGCGATGTCCTCTTCGCTCGCCAAGATAAGCTTGTCGATCGACAGGAATCGCTCGGCGATGACCTCACCCACACTCTTGCCCACATGGCGGATGCCCAGGGCAAACAGCACGCGACCGAGCGGCTGGCTCTTGGACTTGTTGAGCTCGGCGATGATTTTCTCGGCCGTCTTGAGGCCTACCGGAATGGGGTCGCCCTTCTTGACGCCCTTTTTGCTGTTGGAGCTGGCATAGGTGCGGCCCGTGTCCAGGCCGGCGATGTCGTCGACCGTGAGCTGGTAGAAGTCTGCGACATCGTGGATCAGCCCGGCGGCGATCATCTTGTCGACGATCTCGTCGCCTAGGCCGTCGACGTCCATGCAGCCGCGGCTCACCCAGTGAAGCAGTCGCTCCTTGAGCTGCGCGGGGCAGTCGATGGAGACGCAGCGGTAGGCCACCTCGCCATCCTCGTGGACCACGGGGCTGCCGCACACGGGGCAGACCTCGGGCATGTGCCAGTCGACCGAATCGGCCGGGCGCTTGTCGAGCACCGGGCCCACGACCTCCGGGATTACGTCGCCTGCCTTGTGCACGATGATGGTATCGCCCTCGCGCACGTTTTTGCGACGGATCTCGTCGATGTTATGCAGCGTGGCGCGCGCGATGGTGGAGCCGGCGACCGTCACCGGGTCGAACTCGGCGACCGGCGTGAGCACACCGGTGCGGCCCACCTGGATGCGGATTTCGCGCAGGACGGTCTGCTTTTCCTCGGGCGGGAACTTAAAGGCAATGGCCCAGCGCGGCGCTCGGGCGGTAAAGCCCAGGTCGAGCTGCTGCTGGAAGCTGTCGACCTTTACAACCACGCCGTCGATGTCGTAGTCCAGGTCACCGCGGTGCTCAAGCGCCTGGGCGCAGAACTCGTGAACCTCGGCCGGCGTGGCGCAGCGTGCCACGTTGGGGTTGACGCTAAAGCCGGCGCTGCGCAGCCAGTCCAGAAACTCTCGCTGGCTGTGAACGTGCAGCGGGTCGGTATCGGCGATGGCGTAGATAAAAGTAGCGAGGTCGCGACGCGCCGTAACCTTGGGATCCTTTTGGCGTAAGGATCCTGCAGCAGCGTTGCGCGGGTTGGCGAAGGGGTCGCGTCCCTCGGCATCGGCCTCTTCATTCAGGCGAACAAAGCTGCCCTTGGGCATGTAGACCTCGCCGCATACCTCAATGGTGCGCTCGCGGTCGGCGCCCATATGAGTGAGCGCCGGCTCGGACAGGTGCATGGGCACATCCTTGATGGTACGCACATTGAGCGATACGTCCTCGCCCGTGGTGCCATCGCCGCGCGTGGCCGCGCGCACGAAGGTGCCGTTTTGGTAGGTAAGCGCCACGCCCAGACCGTCAATCTTAAGCTCGCAGGTATAGGTGACGCTACCTGCGCCGAGCGCATCCTCGGTTCGTTGGAGCCACGCGTCAAGTTCGTCCAGATCCATGGCATCGTCCATGGAATACATGCGCGCCATATGCGTGACCGGCGTAAACTGCTCGCTCACGTACCCGCCCACGCGTTGGGTGTAGCTGTCGGGCGTCACCAGGTCGGGGTAGGTCGCCTCGATTTCCTGCAGCTCAACGAGCATTTTGTCGAAGGCGGCATCCGTGATCTCGGGCGCATCGAGCATGTAGTAGCGATAGGCGTGGTAATCGAGCTCGTGACGCAGCTCGGCCGCGCGCGCTGCCGCCTGGGCACGGGCATCGGCCGGTGCAGCGGTATCCGCGCTCGCGGGCGTTTCGGTATCGATGTCCACGCCGTCACCAAACAGGCTCGATTGCTCCATAGCGGCACTCCTTCGCTCGATTTCAAACGGATACTAGAGTACCACCGGTCGCAATGAGGCCGAATAGCGGTCTCGAACCGCACCGAATCGGCAGCCGCCAGACTGGGGTGGACAGTTAGTTCAGATACGTATAAATCCTAGAGCTGAATCAGGCACGAACACCCCTGTTTCAACTAATTTGGGCTCCTCGAGACCATGTAAACGTCCCGCTCTCCCTTCCAAACACCCATTCGAGCCCCATCCCAATCAAAAATTGCTTAAAACGCATCCCAAGCTGCCCCAGATTTATACGTATCTGAACTAACTGTCCAGACCATTACGAACCAGGCCTCATGCCAGCCACAAGTGATCCGTTTTCCTCCGTCCCCAACGGATCAATAAGAAAAGAGGGGCTGTCCCGCGTTGATGGGACAGCCCCTCTGGTTTCGATATATGCGATACGGCTCGTTAGAAACCCTGACCGTAGCCTTGACCCTGGCCCTGGCCCTGCTGGCCCAACAGCTCCTCCAGATACTGGCGCAGCTGCTCATCGGTAATACCGCCGTTGCCGGTGTCGGTCGCGCTGTCGTCCTGCTGCTGGTTCTGCAGCTCCTCATCGGAGCCCAGCTCGACGGTGACCTTCTTCTCTTCCTTGCCGCGCACGAGCGTGATCTCGACCTTCTCGCCCACCTCGTGGCTGCGCAGTGCGATGATCAGGCCATCGGCGCTCGTGATCTCGTCATCGCCCAGCTTGGTGATGACGTCGCCCTCCTGAATGCCGGCCTTGGCAGCAGGACCGTCCTCGACGACACTTGCCACATACGCGCCGCTATCGGTGCTCAGCTTGTTAGTGCGGGCGTTAAGCGCATTGACGCTCGAAAGCGTAGCGCCCATGTACGGATGCACCGGCGTCTTGCCGTCGATAATCTGGTCGGCAATGTTCTTGGCGTAGTTAACGGGAATGGCAAAACCCACGCCCGAGCTGGAGCCCGAGTAGCTCTCGATGAGCGAGTTGATACCCACGAGCTCGCCGTTGTCGTTGACGAGCGCGCCGCCGGAGTTGCCCGGGTTGATGGCGGCATCGGTCTGGATCATGTTGGCGTAGATGGTGTTGCCGCTGGTAGAGCTCATGGCCGTGGAGCGGTAGAGCGCCGAGACGATACCCGTGGAGACAGACTGCTCGTTGCCGAACGGCGAACCGATCGCCATGACCCACTCGCCCACGTTGAGCTTGGAGGAATCACCAATCTCGATCGGTGTGAGCTTGGAGGCGTCAGCATCCTTGAGCTTAATGACGGCGAGGTCGCTCGAGGCATCGTTGCCCACGAACTCGGCCTCATAGGTGGTGCCGTCGTCCATGGTCACCACGTACTGGTCATAGCCATCGACCACATGGTTGTTGGTGAGGACATGGCCCTCGGTATCGAGCACAACGCCCGAACCGACGCTGCCCGAGCTATCTGACTCATCAGCAGACTGCGAAAGCGAGCCATTCTGGCTGCCGCTCGAAGTGGCGGTGATGGAAACGACGGAAGGCAGGGCCTTGGCAGAAACGGCCTCGGCCAGCGTGGTGTCCTCGGAGTCAATGGTGATCTTTTGCGTCGACGAACCCGAAGCACCCGCCGTCACGGCATTCTTGCCGCCACCGATATCGAGCGTACCGCTCATAATGAGCGCAATGACCAGCAGGGCTCCGCAGGCACAGCCGGCGAGTGCCGTAATAAAGATCGGCAGCTTTTTGGTCTTGGTCTTGACTACCGTGTGCTTGTTCACGACCTGTTGGCCGCCCAGCGGCTTGCCGGTCTGTGTGTCGTAAGCCTGCACGTAAGGAATGTTGCTGTCGGCAGGCGTCGACTCCACCTGCACGCGCGGCTGCTGCTGGGTCTCGCCGGCGTTGCCCGCATCCTGGGGACGCTGGGAATCGTACTCGCTCATGGCTGCGATCCTTTCGTCAAATAACCAAAGGCCCGCCAAACATGTGGCGGGCCATCATTGTTCACGTTGAGTTGTACCCCAATATGCGGGCGCAAGTGTATGAGAACGCAATCTTTTAGGAAGGCTTAAGTTCTGTTGCAGATTCGAGAGGGACCCGCACCTGCGGCAAAACCACCACAAAGGTGCCTGCCCCCTTTGTGGTGGAAATCTAGTCCTTAAACAGATAGCCCACGCCGCGGACGGTGGTGATGTGTGCCGCGATCTGCGGGCCCACCTTGGAGCGGATGCGTCGAATGTGCACGTCGACGGTACGCGTGCCACCGCAGTACTCAAAGCCCCACACGCGGTGCAGCAGCACCTCGCGGCTGTAGGCGCGGTTGGGGTGCGTGGCCAAAAAGCTCAGCAGCGAGTACTCCATCAGCGTCAGGTCGATGGGCTCGTTATCGAGTGTCACCTGGTAGGTAGCCAGGTTAATCTCGAGGTTATCGATGTTGAGCACATCGTCGGCGGTGACGGTCTCCTCCTCGCCCATCAGGCGCTGCGCACGAGCCTTGAGCTCGTTGGACGTCGCCGTGGGGCATACAAAGTCGGCATGCGCGTGATTCGGCAGGCGAAGGGTGCCAAGGGCCTCGTCGTCGACGATCACCAGCATGGGAACGCCGCCGCGGTCGTCGAGCCACTTAGCGATCTGATCGATGCGGTCGCTGCGGATGCCGTCGGAGTCGAGGATCAGCAGGTCAAAGTCGTGCGCCGCAGTCGGCGAATCGGGGGTTGCCAGGCTCACCTCGACACCCAGGGTGGTCGTCAAGCTGCGGGCAAACTCGTGGAAGCGCGTCGTGCGCGCCATGAACAGGGCACTCTTTTCGGACATATCGGCCTCCAAAGAAATGAGCTCAATCGTACTGGAACAAGCCAGCGCGATTAGGAGTTCGCCAGGTAGTGCTTGATCTCCCACTCGGTGATCGTAGACTCAAACTTATGCCACTCGTCGCGCTTCTTTTTGAGGAAGAAGCTGTGGATGTGCTCGCCGAGGGCATCCTTCATAAACTGCGAGTCCTCAAACACGTCGAGCGCCTCTTTAAGCGAACGCGGCAGCGGCGTGTAGCCGGCCTCGACCATCTGACGGTCGGTAAGCTTGAGCGTCTCGGCCGTGGCCTCGGGCGGGAGCTCCAACTTGCGCTCGATGCCGTCGAGACCAGCCGCCAGCGTGACGGCGTTGACCAGGTACGGGTTGGCCATGGGGTCGGGACTGCGCAGCTCGATGCGCGTGGACAGCTGCTTGCCGGGCTTGTAGACCGGGATGCGGACCATACTCGCGCGGTTGCGCAGGCCCCACGTGGCGTACTGCGGTACGGAGTCGCCACCCGTGGTGATGCGCTTGTACGAGTTGACCGTGGGGTTGGTGATGGCGCTGATCTCGCGCGCGTGCGCCAGGATACCGGCCATGTAGTGCTTGGCGATGTCGGAGAGGTGGTACTTCTCGTCGTCCTCGCCCCAAAAAACGTTGTTGCCGTCGTGGTCGAATAGCGACTGGCACAGGAACATAGCGCTGCCGTCCTCGCCCGCCAACGGCTTGGGCATAAAGGAGGCATGGCAACCGCTCTCGTAGGCCTGCTGCTTAATGATGAGTTTGGCCGTGGTGATGGCGTCGGACATGCTCAGGGCCTCGGCGTGGCGCAGGCTCATGCCGTGCTGCGAGCGGCCGGCGGCGTGGAAGGTGTACTCCACGGGCACGGACATCTTCTCGAGCGTGAGGACCGTGTTGCGACGCAGGTCGCGAGCGGCATCGCTCACCGAAAGATCGAAGTAGCCCACGTTGTCGAGCGGCTCGGGGGTGTGCTCGTCGGGGAAGTAGTAATACTCCAGCTCGGCGCCCACGTTGAGCAGATAGCCGGCCTTTTCGGCCTTGCGGAACATGCGGCGCAGGGCATCGCGTGGGTCGCCGGCGAAGGGCTTGCGGTCGGGGGTGCACACGTCGCAGAACACGCGGGCGACGCCGTTGTGGCTCGGGCGCCACGGCAAAATCTGGAAGGTCGAAGCGTCGGGAAATGCGAGCATGTCGGCTTCCTCGGGCGTGGCAAAGCCCTCGATGGCCGAGCCGTCAAAGCCAATACCCTCCTCAAAAGCGACCTCGAGGTCTTCGGGGCTAATGGCAAAGTTCTTGAGGCGGCCGAGAATGTCGACAAACCACAGACGCACAAAGCGGATATCACGCTGCTCTACGGAGCGGAGTACGTAATCGATGTTCTGCTGGTTCATGTCGCTCCCCTTTCTTTCGGGCGGGTTTCGACTGGTCTATATCGCAGATACTATCGCAGAAAAATGTTTCCGCAGGGTTAAAGCGTATCAAGCGCTCAAAAAACGTGCGCGAACAGGCAGTTGCGAACGAGCGGTTAGCGCGAGGTCGATGCGCGGTGTTCGATGTGGCCGGGGATCTCGATGCGTTTGGGCGCCAGCTTTGCGGCCTCGCCCACGGTGGTGGTAACGACGTCGATGCGCTCGGAAAGGCGCTCGACTACGCGCTCGGCAATGGTGAGGGTGTCCTGCGCGGCCGTGGTGACGCCGCCAAAGAGCACATGGTTCCAGGGGTAGTCGTCAAACGTCGCGATCTTGAGCCCCGCCGGCAGCGAGGGACCAAGCTGCGCCAGCGCCTCGGTCAGACGCAGGAAAACCAGGCCGTTGACGGCGATAAGGCCGAGCCTTTTGCCCGCGTAGTCGCGGATGGTCTTGTCCAAACGGCCAACGCCCGTGGCGCCACCGTCGGCCAGGGTGACGACCTCGCCCGCAAGGCCGCGGCGCGAAAGCTCGTCGGCAAAGGCCTCGGCGCGCTCTCGACGCACGGGGCTATCGTCGCTTGCCTCGGTGAGCAGGCACAGGCGCTCGCTGCCAGCGGCGGTCAAGGCGTCTACCAGGCCGGCGACCAGCTCACGGTTGTTAGATGTCACCAGATCGACACCGCCGTCGGCAACGTCGCGGTCGAGCAGCACAACAGGCAGACGTCCCGCTGCCGCGGCGATCGCCTCGTCATTGCCTCCGCAGGTGTTGACGACCAGGCCGTCCACGCCGGCATCGATAAGCCTGGTGAGCGACTCTGCCTCCTTGGCGGGGTCGCTGCCGCTAATGGCCGTCATGAGCGAGCAGCCGCGTGCAGCGGCGCTGGCGGAAAGTCCTTCGAGCATGGCGCTGGAGAACGGGTTGGCGATGTCGGCCAGGATCACGCCGATGAGGTTGGTGCGCGAGCTCCGCAGATTGCGCGCGGCGGCACGTGGGCGATAGCCAGTGCGCTCGATAACCGTCGCGATGCGGGCACGGGTCTCCTCGGTCATTTGCCCGGGACGGTTGTTGAGATAGCGCGAGACCGTGGCCGGACTCACGCCCGCCTCGACGGCAATGTCCTTGATTCTCATCTGCGCCATAGCGCACCCCGTTTCCCCATTGTCGGCAGCCTGAGCCATTTTAGGCATTTTTTAAAAATCTCAGTTGCAAAACGCTGTAGGTGAGCAGCATCGTTTTTGCGTCTCGAGCAGATGCGATAATGGGCTAGATAGCCGAGTCTTTAGACAGCTCAAAATAGTCGGGATGTAAGGCGATAACCGGGCCCTGCTCCTCGGGCATCAGGTGCAAGTGCGTCTCTGCCAGATAGCTCGCCGCATCGGTATCGCCCCTCTTAATGGCCTCGAGAATCCGGCGATGCTGCCGACGAATCGGCTCCCAATCCAGGTCCTGCGACACCATACGCAACCAGTTGTATCGCTCAAAATGTGTGTTGACGCTCTTCATCCAATCCCACAACATGTGACGGCCGGCAATCTCAAAACACGTCTCATGGAACAGGTTGTCCAGATCGAAAAAGCGACGCGTTTCGCTATGGTCGAGCGACTCGGACTCGGCAAGAATCTGCTCGAGCCGCTGCTTTTGCTCGGGCGAGGCGGCCGAACAACATTTAATGAGCACGCTTCTCTCAAGTTTCTCGCGCAAGAAGCAGGCGTTCTCGGCGCGCTCCATGCTGATTTTTGAGACATAGGTGCCGCTTTTGGGACGCGTTTCCACCAGCTCCTGCTCACGCAGGCGCACAAAGGACTCGCGAATGGGCGTGCGCCCGATTCCCGTCTCCTTTTCCAGACCAATCGCCGAAAGACGCGTGCCGGGTTTGAGCTCGGCATAGATAATCTTGGAGCGCAATGCGTTGTATGCCTGGTCTTGCAGGCTCTGATTATGCTGGCGTTGTTCCATAAAGCCCTCGGATAAACCCTCGGTTAGTCGAATACCACCATGCAATACTATCGCATCGACACGCCCCAGCTCCCAATCAGTCTTTTTGGGACGGGGCTCTTTTAGCTACCCTGGCCCGCAGATCGGCCCCCTTGCCACAAAAGTGGCCCATCTACTACGTTAACACGGATAGCCTCGGCCATACCGAAAACCGTGAAAACAAAACCGCAGGTAGACAGCTTGTCGATTTTCGAAAAAGCCGACTATGGTTGACCCCTGCGGCTTAAACGTAGTAGATAGGCCCTTTTCGTGGCGCAGCACTACTGCACCCCAAATTGGCACCTCGAGCCTGTTATAAGTTGCTGTGAAATACGGACGGTTGATAATCAAGGCGCGCTATACGGCTTGCTATATCTCACTATACTTTGCTGAACGTCGCTATACTTTGCTATAACTTGACAATAATCGGCCCGTTACCATCCGGGATATAACGGACCCCAAGCCAACGCTGGCTTGGGGTCCGTCTTGTACCATGGCTCTTTTTGACTATGAGCGCTCGTATTTCGTGGCCCGCCCGGTTCCCTGCCTTACGATTGCATTCCGTTCAAGCAGAGATTCGAGTGCCGCCAACGTCCGCATGCGGCTCAGCCCCGTCTGTTTTTCAATCTCGCTTCGCGACATAATTCGACCGCCCGACAAGGCTTTGAGAACCTGGACCTCTTCCTCGGACCCTTCAAGGGCATCGGTAACGGGCAATGTGACGGCCACCATGCCGCCGCGAACATCAAAAATTGGTTGATTGATCGAATCGCGATAGGCACGTCTAATGCGCGCGATTCCCGTACCAAATTTCTCGATGTAATCCAGCTTTAAGAAGGCCTCTGCAACGATGGGGTTTCTGAGCACGGATATCTGCCCATACAGGTATTGCTCCGTCGTCAAACCGGCGGGCAGCGATCCAGGAGAGTTCACAACGACGCGATCATCGTACAGGGCAATTTGAACGTTCGCTCGAACGTCCCACGTCCGATGCACCAAAGCATTTGCGACAGCTTCGCGAAACGCCTCGAGAGGAATTCGATCGGTTTGGACGCGCTCCATCCCTTCGATACGCTCATAACGGTAGTAGCGTGCAAACATAGCTACCGCCCTGTCCACCTGCTCAATTGCGGATACATTTGTCGCCGCTTCGCGATCCAAGATCACATCCTCGGTATCACCAAAACGGACGCAATCGATGCCCGGAAAAACATTCTTATCCGCCAAAATCGCCGCAGCGTTGGTATAGCCGTCCTTGCCGAGCAAGCGAAGCGTGCGCATAATATCCGACGTTAGTTCAGAAATGCCGAGATGTTCAACACACTTATGCTCGAGCGTGTGAAAACTCAAGTCCTGGCGAGCCGACGTGAGCGCGTCGAACGTTACGTTGCTGCCTTCGAGCGTCAGCCTGCCATACTCAAACCGGTCGACCTCCACTGTTGCCGAATCGTTTCGCCTGTAGGCCTTTCCCTTGCTTCGATAGGGTTTGTCCTGGCCCTCATAAACCGTAAGGATTACGGTCCCGTGTTTCTCATCGGGCTCGAGCGTGTAACGGGGAGCGGGGTCCAAGCTGTCATTAATCATGTTCTCGATGCGGAGACACTCTGCGACCGGATCCGCAAGGCCGACAACCACGCCCTCGTCATCAACGCCAAACTCAATCTTGCCCGTCCCGTAGTTTGCATAGGCGCTCACCGTTTTAAGAAACGTCGGCGTAACGCTTTCCTTGTATTCGACTGTAGGGCTCTCTCTAACAACCATATGCACAACCTCTTCGTTTCGTACTATTCATGACCGTATTATAAGACGAAAACCGTTTGCGTACTGATTTATCCAAGACGCAAACGATTTTCGTCTTGATTTGCGTACGGAATTAAGACGCATAATTTCGCTTTCGTATGGCTCAATATCGGACGCAGACTGTTTTCGCCTGTCAATACATCTGCAATCCAAACGAAACGAGCTCCGAGCTCGCATGAACTCGGGGCTCTTTGTGCCGCACATCTATGAGAGGAGCAATTCGATGCGTACGGGCGCTACTCCATGAAGCCGCCCTGGGATGGCGGCAACCTCGTCGAGGAGACCATCCGCACTCACCGTGGCGTGGCCGACGCCATCGCCGCGCGCAACCCCACCGTAGCGCACGAGGCGATGTATTTGCATCTGGTGTACAACTGCAACATGATTGCGGAAGTCGCACAGACAAAAGGCATTTAAGGCTCGACAATGATCTTTCTTTGATATAACGCAAGCGGCGGCCGTCCCAAAACGGGACGGCCGCCGTGTTTTGCTATCGACTGGCGCAATGGAATCAGGTTTACATGCATCAACTTGGTGCAAACCAACCTGTCCCCCACGCACCAAGGGGTTGACTAGAGTTCGCAGGCAACCTTGTAGCCGTCGCCGATGGCGTCGCGGATGTTGCCGCACTTGTTGGCGTCACCCAGCACGTGGGTGGTAACGCCGGCAGCGGCAAGGTCGTCGGCAAGCTTGGTGTTGGGACGATAGCCCATGGCAAGCACCAGTGTATCGGCACCGGTGATGGTGTGGACCTCGCCGTCCTTCTCGTAGCTGATGGTGTCCTCGGTGATCTCGGTCACCTTGGCCTCGGTCACCACGTGGACGCCCTTTGAGAGCATGCGCGTGATGAGCACCGCGCGGCCGGCGCCACCCTCGTTGGCGGCGAGCGTCTTGGTCATCTCGATGACGGTGACATCGCGGTTGGCCGGCGACAGGTCGTTGACCAACGGGGCCAGGTAGTCGGCCGTCTCGCAACCGACGGTGCCGCCGCCCACAATGACGATCTTCTTGCCCGGGAAAGCCTTGCCGCCCAACAGGTCGTCGGCCGTCATAACCTGCTTAAAGCCCTGCATGAAGGCCGGGGCGATTGGCTCGGCGCCATAAGCCAGGACAACCTCGTAGCCGGCGTAGTCGCGCTGAATGTCCTCGGCAGTAAGCTCGGTACCAAAGACGCACTTCACGCCAGCCTCGGCCAGACGACGGTACTGATACTTGATCACGCGGGTGAGTTCCTGCTTTGCCGGCGGAACGGCTGCGATGCGCATCTCGCCACCCGGCTCATCCTGCTTGTCCACGAGCACCACGTTGTGGCCGCGCTTGGCGGCAATGTAGGCAGCCTCCATGCCCGCAGGACCGGCACCCACAACCAGCACGTTCTTAGCCTCGGCGGCAGGCTCGTAGCCGGCCTCGTCGCGCTCCACGTCCGGGTTAACGGTGCAGGAGATGCGCTTGCCAAACATAATGCCGTTCAGGCAGCGTAGGCAGCCAATGCAGGGGCGGATGTCGTCGGCGTTGCCGGCAGCGGCTTTGTTGCAGAACTCGGCATCGCACAGATTGGCGCGGCCCATCATGCAGATGTCGGCAGCGCCGTCCTCGATCAGCTCCTCGGCAATCCAGGCCTCGTTGATGCGCCCAACGGTGGCGACAGGAATGTTGACGTGCTTTTTGATCTCGCGCGAGCAGGCGGCGTGCGAGGCCTGCTGAGTACCGGCGGCGGGAATTGCGGAGCCGCGCTTGATGGTGGTACCACCCGACACATGAATCATGTCGACGCCGGCCTTCTCCAGGCGACGCGAAACGTAGATCATGTCGTTGAGGGTCAGGCCGCCATCGGTGTACTCGTCGCCCGAGATACGGACGTCGATGATAAAGTCCTTGCCGCAGCGCTCGCGAATCTCGGCGATGACCTCGAGCAAGAAGCGCATACGGGCGTCAAGCGAGCCGCCATACTCGTCGGTACGCTTGTTGTAGAGCGGAGTCAAAAAGCCGCCGAGCATGCCGTGGGCGTGTGCCGCATGGACTTCAACGCCATCGACGCCAGCCTTCTGCATACGCACGGCAGCGTCGCCAAACTGATGCGTGAGCTCGTGAATCTCGTCGACCGTGATGGGGCGCGGTGCCTCGCGGGCGTAAGACGGGCCCACAAAGGACGGAGCGATCAGACGCGGCGTGCCCGGAACGTTAAAGGCCATGTAGGCGGGGTGGAAGAGCTGCGGCATAATCTTGCAGCCGTACTCATGCACGGCGGCGGCGAGCTTTTCCCAGCCGGGGATAAACGTGTCATCGTAGCAGCACATGTCACCCGGCAGATAGGTATAGGTGGGCTCGACCGTCACGACCTCGGTAATGATGAGGCCCACGCCGCCCTTGGCGCGGGCACGGTAATGATCGACCAGATCGTCGGTCACATAGCCATGATCGGCAAGGTTGGTAGACACCGGCGGCATAAAGACGCGGTTCTTGACCTCGGTCGTACCGACCTTGATCGGGCTAAAGAGCATCGGGTAGGCGGAGGACTCCATACAGGCTTCCTTTCGTTTGAGCCGCTCGGCGGCAGTTGCTGATGTACCTATCGTATCAGTACCCGCGCTGTACCCGACCGCGCACGCTCCCCCAGCTTTTGCTCAGCCCACAAAAAGTTGCGGTGGAATACGGAGTAGATGAGGCTTTTGACAGGCAAAACAGTCCGTATTCCACCGCAACCGATGGGCGGGGTGGGATTGAGGACTCAGATAGTCAGTCATGCCCTCATCCGCCACTCCCTCACCTACAGCGCGCCGTCCAGCATAAGGTTCACCTTGAGCACGTTGACCGTGGGCTCACCGAAGACGCCCAGGAATCGGCCCTTGGTGCACTGGGCGATGGTCTCGCGCACCTCGCCTTCGCTCTTGCCCGTGGCCTTCGCCAGGCGCGGTACCTGGTACTCGGCGGCATCGGGGGAGATCTCGGGGTCGAGGCCGGACCCCGAACACGTCACCAGGTCGACGGGCACAGCGTCCATATCGGCATCGGGGTTGGCGGCACGGATCTTCTTCACGCGCGCATCAATCAGCTGCCGATACTCCTCACTCGCCGGGGACAGGTTGGACGGGGCACCATACGCCATGAGCTCGCCGTCGTCGCCTTCGACAATTGACACGTTCTGGATACGACCCCACATGTGGGCTTCGTCATCGAAGTTCTGGCCGATGAGCTCGGAACCCACAACCTTGCCGTCGACCGTAATGAGTGAACCGTTCGCCTGATACGGGAGCGCAACCTGAGCGATGCCGGTCACGACGAGCGTATAGCCCAGGCCGCAGACAACGGTAAACAGCGCGAACACGCCAAGTGCGCGCGATGCAACACCTTTGAACATACAAACCTCCACTTACATAATGCCGCAGAACGCGAGCAGCATGTCGATGAGCTTGATGAATACGAACGGAGCAACGATGCCGCCCAGACCCCACACGAGCAGGTTGTGGGTCAGCAGCTGTCCGGACGGGACCTCGCGGTACTTAACGCCCTTCAGCGCGGCCGGGATCAGCGCGACGATAACGAGCGCGTTATAGATGATGGCCGAAAGAACCGCGGACAGCGGGCTTGCCAGACCGAGGATGTTGAGCGCGCCAAGACCCGAGTAGATCGGCGAGAACAGGGCCGGGATGATAGCGAAGTACTTCGCCACGTCGTTGGCCACCGAGAAGGTCGTGAGCGAACCGCGGGTCATGAGCAGCTGTTTGCCAATACGCACGACCTCGATGAGCTTGGTGGGGCTGGAGTCGAGGTCGACCATGTTGCCGGCCTCCTTGGCAGCCTGGGTGCCCGTGTTCATGGCCACGGCGACGTCGGCCTGGGCCAGAGCGGGCGCGTCGTTGGTGCCGTCGCCGGTCATGGCGACCAGGTGGCCCTCACGCTGGAACTCGCGGATCTTCTCGAGCTTGCCTTCAGGGGTGGCCTCGGCCAGGAAGTCGTCAACGCCGGCCTCGGCGGCGATTGCCGCGGCGGTGAGCGGGTTGTCGCCCGTCACCATGATGGTCTTGATGCCCATCTTGCGCAGGTCGGCGAACTTTTCCTTAACGCCGGACTTGATGATGTCCTTAAGGTACACAACGCCCAGCACGCGGCAGTTCTTGGTCACGACCAGCGGGGTGCCGCCGGCCTTGGCGATGTGCTCGACGGCCTCGTCGCACTCCTGAGAGAACACGCTGCCGGCTGCCTCCACATAAGTGCGCACGGAATCGGCAGCGCCCTTGCGGATCTCATTGCCCTCGTAGTTCACGCCGGACATACGCGTTGCCGCGGTGAACGGGATGAACTCCATACCCTTATCCTCGAGCGTGCGACCGCGCAGACCGAACTGCTCCTTGGCGAGCACGACGATGGAACGACCCTCGGGGGTCTCGTCGGCCAGCGAGGAAAGCTGGGCGGCATCGGCCAGCTCCGCGGGATCGACGCCATCGACCGGGATGAACTCGGCGGCTTGGCGGTTACCCAGGGTGATGGTGCCGGTCTTGTCGAGCATGAGGATGTCGACGTCGCCGGCGGCCTCGATGGCGCGGCCGGACATGGCCAGCACGTTGGCCTCGTTCAGACGGCTCATGCCGGCGATGCCGATGGCGGACAGAAGGGCGCCGATGGTAGTGGGAGCCAGGCACACGAGCAGTGCCACGAGCGTGGTCACGGCCGTGGGGTTGACCATGTCGTTAAGACCGGCCGAGAAGCAGGAGTAACAATACAGGGCCAGCGTGACCAGGATAAAGACGATGGAGAGGGCCACCAGGAAGATCTCCAGAGCGATCTCGTTAGGGGTCTTCTTGCGCGCGGCACCCTCGACCATCGCGATCATCTTGTCCAGAAAGCTCTGGCCGGGCTCACTGGAGATCTTGACGATGATCCAGTCGGACAGCACCGTGGTACCGCCGGTAACGGCAGAGCGGTCGCCGCCGGCCTCGCGGACCACGGGGGCGGACTCGCCGGTGATGGCGGACTCGTCAACGGAGGCAGCGCCCTCGATGACGTCGCCGTCGCCGGGAATCTGCTCGCCGGCGCGTACGATCACCAGGTCGTCGCGCGTGAGCTCGGTGCCGGGAACGACGGTGAAGTGCTCCTTGTCCTCAACGGACTCGATGCGATGGGCCTCGACATCCTTCTTGGCCGCACGCAGGGAATCGGCCTGGGCCTTACCGCGGCCCTCGGCAAGCGCCTCGGCGAAGTTCGAGAACAGGTCGGTGAGCCACAAGATGACCGCGATGGCGACCACATAGTAAGTGGGCACACCCGCGTCCTGCACACCGAAAATGGAAGCGACGGCCAGGACGGAGGTCATGACGGCGGAAAGCCACACTAGGAACATGACCGGGTTTTGAATCTGGACGCGAGGATCCAGCTTGGCAAACGAGTCGCGGACCGCGCGGCCCATCATGTCTTTTTGCATAGTCATAAATCTGCGCCCTCCTTTACGCAATCATCTGGAAGAACTCGGCAACGGGGCCAAGCGCCAGGGCCGGGAAGAAGCTCAGGGCACCGATCAGCAGAACGATGAACACGAGCAGGAATACGAACATGCCGTTGGTGGTAGACAGGGTACCGGCGCTCTCGGCGACCTTACCCTTCTTGGCCAGCGAGCCGGCGATAGCCAGCGTACCGATGATGGGCATGAAGCGGGCGAACAGCATCTCGAGGCCGAGCATCACGTTGATCCAGGGAATGTTGCAGTTCATGCCTGCAAACGCCGAGCCGTTGTTGCCGCCGCATGAGGTGAAGGCATACAGCACCTCGGAGAAGCCGTGCGCGCCACCATTGTTGAGCTGGTCGGCAAGACCGGGCACCATGCAGGCGATGGCCGAGCACACCAGAATGGCAAACGGAGTTGCCAAGCACAGGACAACTGCCCAGCGCATCTCGCCCGGCTCGATCTTCTTGCCCAGGAACTCAGGCGTGCGTCCGACCATGAGGCCGGCGATGAACACTGTGAGGATGGCGAAGCCGATCATGCCGTACAGGCCGCAGCCCACGCCGCCGAAGACGACCTCGCCCAGAGCCATCTGGAGCATCTGGACAAAACCGCCCAGCGGGGTATAGGAGTCGTGCATGGAGTTAACCGAGCCATTGGAAGCAGCCGTCGTGAAAGCGGACCAGGTGGAAGAGGAGGCGATACCGAAACGGCTCTCCTTGCCCTCCATGTTGCCGCCGGCCCGGCCGTCGGTCATCTCGATATTGACCGCTCCGCCATCGGCCAGCTGCGGGGTGCCCGCATGCTCGTTGACGGCGATGATGCCGGTGAAGATCACCAGCAGGATAAGCATCGCCGCGAAGATGGCCTTGCCCTGCTTGGTGTTCTTGACGCCGATACCGAAGGTGAAGCAACAGGCGGCCGGAATCAGCAGCAGGCTGGTCATCTCGATGATGTTGGTGAAGGCACTGGGGTTCTCATACGGATGGGCGGAGTTCACGCCGAAGAAGCCGCCGCCGTTGGTGCCGGACTGCTTGATGGCGACCTGAGGAGCCGCGGGACCCTGGGGCAGGAACTGCTCGGTGACCACGCGCGCGCCCTCGACAACCTTGCCGTCGACCTTGACCGTGTCGCCCTCGATCTGGGCGCCGTCGATGACGCTCCAGCCGCCGTCTGCATTAGGCTGAACAGCAACGGGCTCTACGAGCTCAGCCTTCTGAGCCGGCTGGAAGTTGGAGATGACGCCACCGGCAGCCAGGCAGATGCCGAACACGAGGTTCAGCGGGATGAGCACATACAGGACGGTGCGGGTGAGGTCGACCCAGAAGGAACCCAGACCCTGCTCCTTGACCTGACGGAAGCCGCGGATGAGCGCGAACATGACCGCGATACCGGTGCCAGCGGAAACGAAGTTCTGCACGGTGAGACCCATGAACTGCACAAGGTAGGACAGGGTGGTCTCACCGGAGTAGGACTGCCAGTTGGTGTTGGTTATGAAGGAAGCAGCCGTATTGAACGACAGGTCCCATGACACACCCGGCAGGCGCTGGGGATTGCCTGGCAAGAAGGACTGAAGCGCCTGGAGTGCCACAAGAGTCACGAGGCCGATCCCCGAAAAGACCAGCACGCTCGCCAAATAGCGCCTACACCCCATCTGCTCTGCCACGTCGATGCGAAGCAGACGATAGACGCCACGCTCAACAGGAGCAATCACAGGCGACAGGAACGTATGCTCACCATCCATGATATGGGCCATGAACCGACCGAGCGGAACGGCCAGGACGACGAGCACGGCAAAGTACAAGATGTACTGAATCGCAGCCTCCATAGTTTACGAATCACTCCTCATCAGAATGTAGATGTAATAGATAAAGAGTCCAATGCAGACAACTCCGATGATGGGAATGAGGATGTCCATTTACCGCCCCTTTCACGCGCGGTCCGATGTCTCGGACGCCTGCTCTCGCAAGCGTCTGGGGACAGTAAACGCTTCTAGGGATTAAAGAGGCGTGAGGGCCGGGGCTCACGTCCTTAAGATGCCGTAAAGATGCAGGTAGAAAGCACTATTGCGGCTGCAGTGCGCCTATACTCGACCTCGCGAGCATACAGTGGCGTCCTCACCGCGTATGCACGCATGGACAACGCTTCAGAAAGGCTACGTTATGCAGCGCGACGCATCGGACACTCGCGTCAATCCAGACCTCATCCTCAAGGCAATTGAGAAAGACGAGGTCGCCGATGACGCTCGAACCAGCCGGGGACACCTCAAGATTTTCTTTGGCTACGCTGCTGGCGCGGGCAAAACCTATGCGATGCTTCAAGCCGCCCACGCCGCCAAGCGGCGAGGTGTCGACGTCGTCGCGGGATACATCGAGCCGCACGAACGTCCGGCAACTGCCCATCTTGCACAAGGGCTTGAGAACGTGCCCTGTAAACTCATCGAACACAACGGCATTACGCTCAACGAGTTCGATCTAGATGCGGCTATCGAACGCGCCCCTCAGCTCATCCTTGTCGACGAGCTCGCCCATACGAATGCGCCGGGGTCTCGCCACGACAAACGCTATCAAGACGTCGAGGAACTTCTACATGCGGGCATCGACGTCTATACAACCGTGAACGTTCAGCATATCGAGAGCCTAAACGACATGGTTGCATCCATCACCGGCGTTGTCGTGAGCGAACGAATCCCCGACCGTATCTTCGATGATGCCGACCAGGTCGAGCTCGTCGACATAGAGCCCGAAGACCTACTTGAGCGCCTTCGCGCCGGCCTCGTCTACCGTCCCGCACAAGCCGACCGAGCGCAACAGCATTTTTTTACCGTCGAGAACCTCACCGCACTCCGAGAAATCGCGCTGCGCCGCTGCGCCGATCGCACCGGCCACCTCACAGACGCCGCACGCGTGCTGGGAAACCGTGACTACTACACCAAGGAGCGTATCTTAGTCTGTGTCTCCCCGGCGCCGACCAATCCCCGCATCGTCCGTGCCGCCGCACGCATGGCGAAAGCGTTTCGCAGCGAGCTCGTCGCCCTGTTCGTAGAGAGCCCGCGCACGCAAGCCATGAGCGATGATGAGCGCGCCAAGCTTGCAGCCAATATCGCCCTAGCCGAGCAGCTCGGAGCACATATGGAAACCGTCTATGGCGACGACATCGCGTTTCAGATCTCCGAGTTCGCACGCCTGTCGGGTATTTCGAAGATCGTCATGGGGCGCACGGGCGAGCGCAGCAGCGTCCGTCAGACCCTCTTCGGCCGCAAATCTCTCGTAGAACAGCTCATAACATTCGCCCCGAACCTCGACATTTACATCATTCCAGACCAGTCGACTCCGCCCTCCCGGCCCAAAGGACGCCGCCGTGCGCTCTCCCTGCAGCCGCCCAGCAGCCGAAACGTACTTCGCACGCTGGCCCTCTCTCTTGTCGCCACGGCAATCGGCACGGCTTTTCGCCATCTGGGATTTGCCGATTCCAGCATCATATCCCTCTATATCCTCACGGCCCTGTTGACCGCCGTCACCACGACGGGGCGTATCTGCACGATCGTATCGAGCGTGCTCTCTGTAGTGCTTTACAACTTCTGCTTCGTCACGCCTCTGTTTTCGCTTGCCAGCTACGACCGAAGCTATCTGGTCACGTTCGGCATCATGTTCGCTACCGCTATGGTCGCCGGCGAGTTAACTGCGCGCATCGCCGACAACGCCCGTACCTCCGCCGAGAACGCATTCAAAACGCGTGTACTCCTCGAAACGAACCAGCTCTTGCAGCAAGCCCATAGCGCGGAGGAGTGCGCCCGCGTCGCCATGAACCAACTCGTCAAACTGCTAAAACTCGACGTGGTCTTCTACCCCGCCGAACACGGCACGCTCGGCAAGGCGCTCTATGAGTCCGCTGGCACCGAAAACCGATCCGCGTCGCTGCTCACCGACTACGAGCGCGCCGTTGCAACCTGGACCTACACCAACAACAAGCGCGCGGGCGCAAGCACGCGGACCCTGCCTGAGGCGCGCTGTCTCTACCTCGCGGTTCGCACCGGCGACAAGGTATTCGGTGTCATCGGCATCGCCCTGGAGGGGCGCGAGATCGAAGCCTTCGAGCATTCGATCGTCCTATCTATCGTAGGCGAATGCGCCTTGGCGCTCGAAAGCGACCGGGCGGCGCAAGAGCGCGAAGAGGCTGCGGTTTTGGCGAAAAACGAGCAGCTGCGCGCCAACCTTTTGCGCTCCATCGGCCACGATTTGAGGACACCCCTCACGGCTATATCCGGATCTGCGGCAATCCTTCGGAAGAGCGACGAGAAGCTCAGCCTCGAACAACGCTGCGATCTTGCCGATGCCATCTACGACGACTCCCTCTGGCTTATCGATACCGTGGAAAACCTCCTCGCCATCACACGCGTCGAGGACGGCACCATTCGCCTCAACTTAACATCCGAGCTCATCGACGAGGTCATCGAGGCCGCCCTCAGCCATGTCGCCCAAGCATCGCATGGACGTGCCGTCACCATCGAGCACACTGACGACATCCTGCTGGTACGCATCGACGTCCATCTCATCATGCAGGTGCTTACGAATCTCATCATGAACGCCTTCAAATACACGCCCGAGGACTCGACTGTCACCATTAGCGCACGTCGCGAGGGTGAGTTCATCGTGGTGGACGTCGCAGACGATGGGCCGGGTGTAGCAGACTGCGACAAGCCTCATATCTTTGAGCGCTTCTTCACCTCAAGCAATACGCGGCCCGTGGATTCGCGTCGAAGCATCGGCCTTGGGCTGTCGCTCTGCCGCTCCATCGTGGAGGCGCATGGCGGCGTCATCGAAGTTCGCGACAACCACCCCCATGGGGCCGTCTTCCGTTTTACCCTGCCTGCCGAGGAGATCGAGATTCATGAATAATGCCGCTAAGCCACGCGTCCTCTTGGTCGAAGATGACCTGACCGTTCAAAACCTCGTTTCGACCGCGCTTGACCTTCACGGCTATGTCGTGAGCAAGGTTTGCAACGGCCAGGCCGCCATCATGGATGCGGTGTCGCACGGCCCCAGCCTCATCATGCTCGACCTCGGCCTTCCCGACATTGACGGTATCGAGGTCATCACGAAGATCCGAAGCTGGTCGGCAGTCCCCATTATCGTCATTTCGGCGCGCGCCGAAGATTCCGACAAGATTGCAGCACTTGACGCAGGGGCAGACGACTACCTCACCAAGCCCTTTTCTGTGGATGAGTTGCTCGCGCGCGTCCGTGCGAATTTGAGGCGCTCCTCGATGGCGTCGAGCGAGTCGACAGAAGCGAGCACGTTCGACAACGGTCCGCTGCATATCGACTACGCCGCGGGATACGCTACGAAAGACGGACGCGAGCTCTCGCTCACCCCAACCGAGTACAAATTGCTCGTCCTTCTGGCGAAAAACGTCGACAAGGTGCTCACCCACACCTTCATCACCCGCGAGATATGGGGCACGAGCTGGGACAGCGATCTGGCGAGTCTGCGCGTGTTCATGCGCACCCTGCGCAAGAAGATCGAGGCAGACCCCTCTCACCCCAAGATGATTCAGACGCACATGGGTGTCGGGTACCGCATGCAGCGTCTCTAGCCCACCCCACAAAAGTGAAAAAACGCCCCGCGAGCGGATGCTCGCGGGGCGTTTGGATGTCAGGCCTTATTTGATACCGCGGCCCAAGTCTTCGGCGATTTTGTCTACGCCCTTAAGTGCAGCGCACGTCTTTTTGTTGGAGCAATGCCCCGTACAAACGCCACCCTGAGCGCAGTCGGCGCAGGTGCCCTTGCGGTAGATGCGCACGCATACCGCGACAAACGCAACGCCGATAACAGCCAGTACAACAATATCGATAGGTGCCATAGCAAGCCTCCTCTAGTTAACCATCACTTACTTTACCCCATTCTCCACCTACCAAATAGGGACGGTTTATTTTGGTCGGTTTTATCTGCGGAAACGCCATATCTCCCCCACCAAAAAGCCCGAGTGTCGCTGGGACACCCGGGCTCGTGGAAAGGGGTTAATCCTTATTCGGACTTAAGCGGAAACTGCGGCGGAAGCAGTGTTGGTCTCGTCCTCGTCGGTCCATGCATGCTTGGGCATGGGACGGAAGATCTGGAAGAGCATCGCAACCAGCAGCACGATGGCCACAATCGTCCAGATACCAAACTGTCCAAGAACAAGCAAGTTGTAGAACTGGTTGATGAACAGGCCGATCACCCAAGCGAAGGCGCACTCGTAACCGATGGCGATCGCAGTCCACTTGCCGGAATCCATCTGGTTGCGGATGGTGCCAATGGCGGCAAAGCACGGAGCGCACAGCAGGTTGAAGGCGCCGAAGGCAACGCAAGCGCCCATGGTGGGGAACATGCCGGCAAACGCGGTCCACAGGCTCGGGTCGGTCTCGCCCGCGTCGGCGACGGACAGCAGCGAGCCGGCGGTGGCGACGACGTTCTCCTTGGCGACGAGGCCAGAGACAGTCAGCGCGGTGGCCTGCCAGGTGCTAAAGCCGAGCGGGGCGAAGATCCAAGCGACCAGGTTGCCCAGCATGGCAAGCACGGAGTAGTCCATAAACTCCTCGGGGATGCCGTCCATCGCAGGCAGGAAGCCAAAGGAACCGTTATAGCTACCAAAGTTGGACAGGAACCAAACCACGACAGTGGACGCAAAGATGACCGTGCCGGCCTTCTTGATAAAGGCCCAGCAGCGCTCCCACACGTGCAGCGCCCAAGAGCGGATCGCCGGGAAGTGGTAGGCAGGAAGCTCCATAACAAACGGCGTCGGGCGGCCGGCGAAGAGCTTGGTCTTCTTGAGCATGAGGCCCGAGGCGATGACGGCAAAGACGCCCAGGAAGTAGAAAAGCGGGCTGATCCACGCGGCGGTGGTAGAAGAATCGCCGATGATGGAACCCATGAGCAGGGCGATGATCGGCAGCTTGGCGCCACAGGGAATAAACGTGGTGGTCATGACCGTCATGCGGCGGTCCTTCTCGTTCTCGATGGTCTTGGTGGCCATGACGCCGGGGACGCCGCAGCCCGAGGACACGAGCATGGGGATAAAGGACTTACCGGACAGGCCAAAGCGGCGGAACACGCGGTCCATGATGAAGGCAACGCGGGCCATGTAGCCGCAGTCCTCCAGGAAAGACAGCATCACGAACAGCAGGAACATCTGCGGGACGAAGCCGAAGATGGCGCCCAGGCCGCCGACGATACCGTCGCAGACCAGCGAATCGACCAGGCCACCGTCCTCGGTGCCGCCCGCCACAAGGGCGTCGTGCACCACGGTGGTGATACCCGGGACATAGGGGCCGTACTGCGCCGGGTCGACCGAATCGGCAGCATCGCCCGCTGCCTCGACGGCCGCATCGTAGGCGTCGCGGCCCTGACCGAGCACATACCAACCGTCGGTGCCAAAGAGCTGGTCGTTGGTGAAGTCGGTCACCGTGCCACCCAAGGTGGAAACGGCGATGTAGTACACGCAGAACATGATGACCACAAAGATCGGCAGGCCCAGGATACGGTTGGTAACCACGCGGTCGATCTTCTCGGAGGTGCTCATCTTTGCCGGAGCCTTGGTGAGGCACTCGTCAATGATGTGGGCAATCACGCCGTAGCGCTCGCCGGTGATGATGGACTCGGCATCGTCGTCGCAGTCCTGCTCGCACTGGGCGACCAGCTCTTCCACGCGAGCGGCCTTCTCCTTGGTGAGGTTGATGAGCTTGCAGGCGTCCGCATCGCGCTCGAACAGCTTGACGGCGTAATAGCGGCGCTTGTTGGCGGGAACGCTCGCCGGCAGGTTGTTCTCGATGTGCGTCAGGACATCCTCGATGGAGGAGTCGAACTTGTGCTCCGGCACCTGGCCCTTGGAGGCAGCGGACTTCTTAACCTGCTCGAACAGCTCCGTGATGCCCTTGTTCTTAAGAGCGGAGATCATCATGACCGGGCAGCCGAGCTTCTTGGAGAGCTTGTCCGTGTCGATCTTGTCGCCGTTCTTCTCGACCAGGTCGGCCATGTTGAGGGCGACGACCACGGGCAGGCCGGTCTCGATAACCTGAAGCGCCAGGTACAGGTTGCGCTCGAGGTTGGTGGCATCGACGACTTGGACGACAACATCGGGCTCGCCGCTCATGAGGTAATCGCGCGAGCATTGCTCCTCGGGGCTGTAGGGGGAAAGCGAGTAGATGCCAGGGAGGTCCGTGATGGTAACGTTCTTGTCGCTTAGGAGCTTGGCTTCCTTTTTCTCAACCGTGACGCCGGGCCAGTTGCCAACGTAGCCGTTGGCGCCGGTGATCAGGTTGAAAAGCGTGGTCTTGCCGCAGTTGGGGTTACCCGCCAGCGCGACATGGATCTGAGAATCCGCCATTCAATCCTTCTTCCTTGTGTGCCTGCGCTGCTTTCTCCGCGCAGGCTGGATAATGTGCTTCAAAGATGCTGCATTAAGTTAGAAAAACCTAACTTTATCTGCAGAAATATGCGCCGCGAGTCCTTACTGGACCTCGACAACGGCGGCCTCCTCCTTGCGGATGGAAAGCTCGTAGCCGCGCACGTTGATCTCGACCGGATCACCGAGCGGTGCAACCTTCACGACCTTGAACGAAGTGCCCTTGATGAGCCCCAGGTCCATAAGGTGGCGGCGAAGCGCACCCTCACCGTGAAGCTTGACGATGGTGGAGCTCTCGCCCACCTTAACGTCACCCAACGTCTTCATCCTCTTGTCCCCCTTTCGGTTTTTATGAAATGCTGCGGACTAACCGACGGTCATGATGTGCATGGCAACCTTGGAATCGATGCCAAAGCGTGCGCCCAGCACCGTGACGATGATATTGGCACCACTCGAGCTCACCACGTGGATTTCGTTGCCCTCGACAAAGCCGAGGTCCTTGAGGTGGTGTTTCATGTCCTCATTGCCCTTTACACGAGACACGCGCACGGTTTCGCCCGCTTTTACCATCGAAAGCGGCATGGCCGGCATCTGCGGTCCGCAAGACATGAGTTGCTCCTAACGTCAGTTCGTCCTCAACATCGACGCGTAAAAAGTTAACCACGTCTATGTTCGCTATAGTAAACTAGCACGTGGTTAACTTTTTGGAAAGGGTCCCCATTCAGATTTCGAAAAAGTTTCCTATACGAAACAAAAAGGCGCGGCAAAGGACCATCCTTTACCGCGCCCTATCATGCTTAGAGCGAGAGATTTCTGATCGATGTGACACAGGAGGCCTCATCCACGCCCGAAACGCGGAACACGATGTCCTCGCCACATTCGCCACAGAGTGCCATGAGCCCTATAACGTCGCGGCCATCGACATGACGATTGCCAATCGAAACCGACACGTCACTACGATGCTTGGCGATAATGTCATAAAGCAGCGCAACCGGGCGGGCATGCAATCCCAACGGATCTTTAATCGTCTTCGTAAATTCGACCATGTCCCCTCCCACGACATCGCACATTCGGCCGGCAAACCCAGCCACGTGGTAGCTATTGTAGCGTTAGATGCTTGTCGAGAGCTCCTCTGAGCACCTCGTGGGCAAAAAGTGGCAAATATGAGTACTGTCACCAATTTAGTAGCAGCAAAATCGAGAGCAAATTGCCTACTTTGAACGATTCGAAGAGGTTGAAAGCCGTCAAACGCCCTTTATAGGGGGTTAGATAGATTGATTTTGAGTCCATTTTCGCTCAGAACGGCCGAAAAAATATGACACCTATTTTGCAACAGTACTCATATTTGGCATTTTTTGACCACGGGGTCCAAAACCATGCCCCAAAACACAAAAGGAGAGGCCTCGTAAGGCCCCTCCTTAGGAAAGGGAATCGATTTATTCCACAGCCGCAGATTAATCCTAGCCGCTACTCCATCATGTCGAGGACGGAGGGGCGCAGCTCGCTCTCGGCAGCCTCGGGATCGGTCTCGCGCAGACGGTTGATATAGCGGTTGTACCACATCACGGCAAGGCCCAGGAAGACAACCACACCGCCAACGTTGTAGACCAGCGTCAGCCACAGCGGCTGATCGAGCGGAATGGTGCCGCAGACAAGCACGGAGCAGAAGACCACAAGCAGGAATGCGGCAACGACCAGGCCAAAGCTGCGCGAGCCCATGCGGAAACCACGGGGAGCAGCGTCGAAGTTCTTGCGCAGCATAAAGTAGGCAAGCAAAATCAGCAGCGGCGGGAGCAGAGCGGTGGCAGCCGTCATGTTGGTGACGATCATGAGCAGGTCGTCGAGGTTACCGGAGCCCAGGGCCGGGATGATCAGGATGGGGACGACGATGGCGAACTGCAGCCAAGCGGCGCGGGCAGGAATGCCATGCTCGTTGAGCTCGACGATCTTGCTACCAAAGACGCCCTTGGGGATCTCGGTGAAGAAGACCTTGATGGGAGCGGAGGTCCACATCATGAGGGAACCCAGCGTAGCGGCGAGAAGGATCAAGCCGATGACGCGCGTGGACACTTCCATAGGAATGCCAAAGTGGGCAAAGACAGCGCCGAACACGTCGAAGATGCCGGTGGAGATGGCAACGCTGCCCTCGGGGATGAACAGGTTAACCAGCAGCGAAGCGCCTGCATACAGAAGGCCGATGGTCAGGCCGGCGATAACGACGGTGCGCACGAAGGCCTTGACGCCACCCTTAAGGTCGTTAAGGAACACGCCGACAGACTCAGCGCCGCCAACGCCCTGGATGATCCAGGCAAGCGTACCGAAGAAGCCCCACGCAGTTGCGAAGTTGCTCATGTCGGGAGCCATGTTAGCGGGAGTAGGAGCCGTAGCGAACTCAACGCCGCCAAAGGCAGCAGCCAGGGACAGCAGGATGAACACGGCGGTCAGGCCGAGAGCCGCGGTCGAACCGAAGGAGGAAATGGAGCCGATCCACTTAGCGCCCTTGGTCGAAACCCACGTGGCGATAGCAAAGACGACGATCTCGATAATGGTGATCCACAGCTGCGAAAGCTCGGCGTTGGCACCAAAGAACACGTAGCTCGCGTAGATGATGACGTTGGGCAGGACGGACGCAAAGAAGAACAGGTTAACGAACCAGTAGCTAAATGCCGTCAGGAACGCCCAGCGACCACCCATCGAGGTCTTAACCCATGCGTACACGCCCGACTCGGAGTCCTTGTTGAGGCCGACGAACTCGGCGGTAACCAGGGTATAGGGGACAAAGTACAAAAGCGTGGCGAAGAAGAACGACGGCGCAGCTGCCAAGCCGATGGCCGCGTTGTTGTTGATGATGTTCTTGATACCGAACACGGCGGCGACCGTCATGCCCAGCAGAGCGAACGAACCGATCGTTCCTCGTTTTTCAGAGCTCATAAGCCCTCCCAATCATCTATTAAATGTCATCCAAAACCGTCCGAGCTGCAAGTGCAATCGCGGACGGCGCACCTGCTAAGGGGAATGGGGAAAAGGGAGTCAACAAAGCCATCCCCCTTAACGGCGCGAAGCAAACGTCCAAACGGACGAATACTACTTGTTGGGGAAGGAATAACCTTCGACCGTCACGTGCAGTACCACGACGCGGGGATCCGAAGCCTCGGCGATAACACGGTAAGCCTCGTCGATCTCGACGACGGCAACGCCGCCGGCGGGAATCGTCACGGTCTCCCCCGCCCCCTCAAAGCGCTCGCGATCATCGATATCGCTGTAAGCGCGGGTGCAGGTGAGGCCTGCCTTGGGGGCAACCTCGACGGTCAGGTCGCCGTCGAGCGGAGCGAGCACGGCATGGTAGCGACGGTGACCGACCAGATCGGCGGTTGCGGCCTCGCGGGCATAGACCCACCAGTACACCAACGAGTCGCCGATGGAGTAAGCCACGTCGTGCTGTAGGTCGGCAACGCCATCGAGCGCCTGGCCGGTGCGCATCCACTTCTTGACGGACTTCATCTGAGCGTCGAAATCGGCGCGCGAGTTAAAGACATGCATGGCTTATGCCTCCTTAATGGGTGCCAGCGCCTGAGCCAGATCGGCAGACGTCAGCGGTCGCAGGGACACCTCAAAGCTGAAGCTCTCAAAACGGGTGCGATAGGAATCGAGCACCTCGGAACCCCAAGAGTTCGAGCCAAGGCCGAGCAACTGGTCGTTGATGTTGACCGTGACCGTATCGCCCTTGACAAGGTCGTAGACGTGCTTGGCGTTATCGATGGCCTCGCAGCTATAGGGCCATGCCGAGAACGAGAACGGGTTGGAAGCGGCGTCGCTCGGACGCGTCACGACCAGACCGTCACCGTGGCTAGAGCGCAGGGCAACCCAGCGGGTACCCTCGCGGTTGGCGCAGTCCTGAGGCATAACGTAGGGCGTGAACATATCGTCGACCGTGGTGCGGTAATGACCGACCGGGTTGGCGCGCAGCGAGTCCGGATAGTTCTCGCCCGGGCCGTGGCCATACCACTCGACGGCGCGATCGCAACCGGGGACCTCGAAGGAGATGCCGATGCGCGGGATGATGTCCGAATAGTCACCGTAGGGCTCGCCGGAAACCTTGAGGTCGACGCGACCGCTCGGAAGCACGGTGTAGACGAGCTCGACGCGCATGCCGAACGCGCGGACGGGAGGAGCGATACGCTGGCTCACGGTAACGACGACCGCATTGCCGTCCTGCTTCCAAGAAACCTTGCGGGTAGACGTCTGCATCACATCGATGAAGTTGTCCTTCCACAG
>JAXKGH010000029.1:0-1812 GCA_036550475.1 Collinsella sp.
ACCGTGCGGACCGCCTCGCCCTCCGCATCATCGGTATTAGTCTCGGCGCCAAACGAGATGTCGGCGACGTAGCTTTTGGTATCGAGGGTTAGCATGCCCAGCAGACGGGTGGCCTGGCCCACGCCCACCACCATGACGCCGGATGCCATGGGGTCGAGCGTACCGGCATGGCCGACGCGCCGCTCATGGAGGGCGCGTCGGCATTGCGAGACCACGTCATGGGACGTGCAGCCCACCGGCTTATCAACGGCGAGCAGCATATTCAATTGAGAAGGCGTTCGACGAGCCCTGTACCATCCAATAAGTTAAAGCTCGACGGTCACCGAAGCGGGATCCTCCCCCACCAGCTCGGCCAGCATGGGAAGTGCCACGGCGAGCGTCTCGCGAATTGTTCCGTTGTTGGAAAAGCCGGCGGCGGCATGATGCCCGCCACCGCCAAAGTTGGCAGCAATCTCGGACACATCGAGGTCGCCCTTGGAGCGCAGGTTGCCACGCACCCTGGAATCGCCCTCAATGCCCTTTAAGAACATGCAAACCTCGACGCCCATCACCGAACGCACCACATCGACCAGGCCGTCGCACTCGTCCGAGGTGACACCGCAAGCCTCAAGGTCACTCTGGTACGCATAGCTATACGCGACGCGCCCGTGGGCAACTGTCTTGATGCGACCCATGACAATGGACTTGAGGTGCAAAAACTCAACGCGCATGCTCTGGTAGACCTCGAGCGCAACGCGCGCCGGATCGGCACCGTGCGCCACCAGGCGCGAGGCTGCATGGAACGCAGCAGCATCGGCGTTTTGGTACTGGAAACGACCGGTGTCGGTCACCAAGCCGCACAGCAAGCAAGTCGCGACCCCATCACGGGCGACAATGCCACAATTGTCCAAGAAACGGTCAATGATCATGGCGCAGGCTGCAGCTTCAACGCGCCTCAGGCTGAGCTCGGCAAACTCCTCGCGCGCCGGATGGTGATCGAAGCACACCACATGCTTGGAGCGACGGAGCACCTCGGCGGAATTATTGAGGCGCTCGACGACCGGCACGTCCACCGAGATGAACAGGTCCGGATTGCCGGTATACGCAGATGCCGGTACCAGGCGATCGGAGCCTTCCATAAAGCGGTAGATGCGCGGAACCGGATCATCGTCTGCCAGCAGCAGGGCAATGTCCTTGTTAGGGAAAAACTTCATAAGCGAGAGGCCCAGACCCAGCACGGAGCCCAGGGCGTCACCATCGGGAGACGTATGTCCCGAAATCGCAATGGAGGACGCACCCTCGATGAGCTCGAGGATGCGTCGCTGAATATCTGCAGACTCGCACGATGCGAGGTCGGCGGAATTACTCATCTAAAGCTGCCTCCTGGGCGGCATCCGCAATTGGATAGCCGTCCTCGTCCTTTTCGATCGCAAGCGTGGCGGGAACGTTTTCCAGCGCGCGCGTGATGCGCTCGGCCTCATCGGTCGAGCGATCGATGCGAAAATCGAGCTCGGGCGTGACGCGCCAATCGAGCGAGCGGGCCAACAGGCTACGGATGCGGCCCTTGGCGCTGGCAAGCGCCTCCATGACCTCGTCGTAGCGGCTCGCGTCGCACGACACGTACACGCGCGCGAACGAACGGTCCACCGCGACCTCGACCGCGGTCAGGGTGACCAGGTCGAGACGCGGATCGGAAACCTCAAAGAGCAGGATATAACCGAGCTTCTCGCGAAGCTGCTCGCCCAGACGGCGGGTTGCCTGCGTTTGCTTCATAGCGCTACCCCCTACTCGGTACGGGCAACCTGGTCGATGCGGTAACCCTCGATCTGGTCG
>JAXKGH010000030.1:0-1802 GCA_036550475.1 Collinsella sp.
ATGACGTTGAGGATGATGGCCTGAGCGACCCACACGGCCAGCACCATCAACGCCCAGCGCGTAAGCTCGTCGGGCTCGGTCGTGCGCGTGAGGCGGTAGGCGATGAAGTTGGCTGCGATGACCAACGCAAACGTCAGAACCAGCTGAAACGCAATAAGCTTGCCGCCGACGCGCAGCGATCCGATAATCTCGTAGCCGACCAGACCCACGTTGATCAAACCGCCCAGCGCAGCGAGCCACTTGCTCGCCTTGGAATCGGGGCGTGCCGAGCGCACGAGCATAACGCCCGCGATGCTCGCCGTCAGCTCGAACGGCAGCTCGCCGACGGCCTCGATAAAGCGGCCGTACATGCTGCCGATATTGAACAGCGCGCTCGAGATTTGGTAATCGAAGAAACTGCCCACGCCCAGACAAAGGGCAAGGATAACCGCGATCATGGCGACATCTTTCTTATAGATGTATCCGAACATGCTTTCCTTTCGATGGAACCAGATTGCCCAAATAGGGCGTTTACGGCGTCGACTCGCTAGTCATCATCACTAGCGCCCAGCTGCTGCAGCAGCATGAGCGCCGCGGCCACGGGACCGGTGCCGTCGTTGGCGTCGAGGCCGCGACCCAGGCCGCTGCCCGCGCCGGCGCCCGCCTTGTAGGGCACCGACAGCTTGCGGCTCTTGGGGAAGTTCACCGCGCCATAGCGGGTCTTAAGCTCAAATACCACCTTCTTGGGCACGTCGACGCCCAAAAACGTGATGCGACCGCCGCTGAGCGTGACGCTCTCGAGCCCCAGGCGCTCGCCGCGAATGCGGATGCGCGCGCGATTGAACAGGTTGAGTCCCGCCAACGGCAGCTCGCCATGCGCGGCCTCGGTCTCTTCCTGCACCTCGTCGATGCTCTCCAGGTCCTCGGCCGCCGCGAGCTTACGGTACACGAGCACGCGCTGGTCCACCGCCGGCAGGTACTCCTCGGACAAGAAGTAGTCGGCCGGCAGGTTAATGCCCACGCTCGCCGCCTCCACGCCGGCGTCGTCATCGCCGCGCGCCTCGGCCACGGCCTGGCCCAGCATCTGCGTAAACAGGTCAAAGCCCACGCTCGACAGGTTGCCGTGCTGCTCGGCTCCCATAAGCGAGCCGGCGCCGCGAATCTCCAGGTCGCGCATGGCGATGCGCATGCCGCTGCCCAGGTCTTGGAACTCGGAAAGCGCGGTCAGGCGTGCCGTCGCCTCCTCGGTGAGCGGCAGCTCGCCCGGGAACATAAAGTACGCGTAGGCCTGCGTGGCAGAGCGACCCACACGGCCCTTGAGCTGATAGAGCTGCGCCAGACCCAGGCGCTGCGAATCCTCGATGATCAGCGTGTTGGCGGTCGCGTTGTCGATGCCGCTCTCCACGATGGTCGTGGCGATGAGCACGTCGATCTTTTTGGTCGCGAACTCGATCATCACGTCCTCGACCTCGCGCGGGCTCATCTTGCCGTGTGCCACGCCCACGCGCGCCTCGGGCGCGGCCTCATGCACGCGCGCCACGGCGTCATCGATGGTCTTAACGCGGTTGGACACGTAATACACCTGACCGCCACGGCCCACCTCCAGGCGAATCGCCGCACTCACCACGTCGGGGTCGTACTCCCCCACGTGCACGATCACGGGACGACGCCCGGTCGGCGGTGTGGTGATCAGGCTCATGTCGCGCACGCCGCTCGTGGCCATCTGCATGGTTCGCGGAATAGGCGTTGCCGAGAGCGTGAGCACGTCGATTTGCTCGCGCAGGTTTTTGAGCTGCTCCTTGTGCTGCACACCAAAGCGCTGC
>JAXKGH010000031.1:0-4595 GCA_036550475.1 Collinsella sp.
CAGGGGTCCAGATTTACTCGTTCACTTCGCGGAAAACCATTCACCTTCGATTCGAGCCTTAACCAAATGCCCTCTCGAACTATGGCCCCTGTCTCACCACAGCGATATCAAAGCTTCATGGCGGGACGGTATCATCGGACGCACGCCGTAAATCTGGCGCGGTCGTTCTTGGGGAGGCATTTCGCCCGTGTCGTGGGTCGTCGCAGCATTTGCGTCAGCACTCTTTGCCGGCATCACATCCATCTTGGCCAAATGCGGCATCAAACAAACCGATTCCGATGTCGCAACCGCCATCCGTATCTGCGTGGCGCTCGTTTTCGCCTGTGCAAAACACCATCGCCATCGTGCTGAGGAAGCTCTAAACGACAACCGCGCGAGCTCGCAAACACACGACCCCGCGCGGCTTCTTTCTTAATGACTTTTGGAACAGCGGCCCAGCAGGCGCTACATCCTCACGCCAGGTTTGGGATGCCTGTACTGACCGTGGGATGCCGTGCGCTTACCGTGCGAGATGGCAAATTTGGGACAACAGTGCAGGCAACGAAGGCAGGCGGCGCACTCCGGCTTTGTCCAGACGGGAAGGCCGTCGCGCATCTCAATCGCCGCCATGGGGCAGCGCTTGGCACACAGGCCGCAGCCGATGCAGCGATCGGCATCGACGGCAAACTTGCTCGTCTGTTGCATGCGCGGCAGCCCAATTGCGTGATACGCGCACGATGCAAACAAAGGCACGCGATGGCGCATCATGTTGCCCGTGCGGCGTGCCCGCACCGCCTCGATCACGGCATCAATCTGCGCCTCGGCAGCTCTATTGATACCCTCAACCTTTTGAGGGTCAGACAGGTCGAAAACAGGCGTCCAGGTATCGGGCATCTTGACGCTCATCGCCGCATCTAACTCGAGCCCACGCTCGTGTAGCAGATCGCGGGCAAACTTGGCCGATTGGCCGGTCGTCGAACCGTACGTCGAAACATAGAACGTATAGGGGCGCTCGCCGCCCTTTGTACTTGCAACAATCGACAGGTCGGCAGTCTTCAAAAACTCGATCATCGGTGTCGGCAGACCCCAGGCATACACCGGAGCAACAAATCCCAGTTGGCGGGGACCTTCCGCCAAGGCAAGGCGAAAGGCCTCGGCATCAAAACGCTCAATCGACATAACCCTGTCGTCCGTCGCCGCCGCAATGCGACGCGCCACATGCTCGCTGTTCCCTGTCGCGCTAAAGTACAGGATCATCTCGTACCCCTGGAGTTGACTCGCGATTAACCGCGCTATTTGCGCAGCGGCTTGGGCAGTGGAATGCCGGCGGCGATGACGGCGGCGATGATCATGCAGACGATACCCTTGAGTGGGAAGCACATGAGCAGCAGGCCCACGACCATGACCGGCTGACGCATGACCGCACCCATCGTCGATGCCGTGCAGACGGCGACGCAAAAGACCGGATCTGCGCCGGTGAGGATGGCAAGGCCATAGCCCAAGCTTACGCCTGAGAAGATAACCGGGAAGAAGTGGCCGCCGCGCCAACCAAGGTTGATGAGGGCGGGCGTCAGCATGGCCTTAACAAGACCGGTCGCGATAAGCACGCCAGCGGGAATGGTCAGGTAGGTTTCCATGAGCACGTCGGCCTGAGTCTCGCCGGCAAACATGGTGTAGGGCAGGACCGTGCCGCAGATGGCGAGCGCCAGACCGGCTAGCATGGCCTTGACGACAGGACGCTCCCCTATGGCATGGGCAAGCGCTTCGCTCGCGTGCTCAGAGACAAAGTACAGCCAGCTGCAGATTGTTCCGATCAGCGACAGAGGAATGAGCCAGGTAAGCTCCAGATTGCCTACCTCGGCGGCCTCGAACCTGGGCATGCCCATGCCGCCGCCCACAAGCTGGCCAAGCAGCAGGTAGGTGCCCAGGCCGCCGGCAATCGCGATGCCGTAAACCACGGTCTTTTGCGCCTTGGGCAGCCTGATGGTGATCTCGTCGGACGCAGAGCCCTCGTCGCCGTCGGCGCTACCGGCAAGCGGTGCCACAAAGCCAAAGACGGGCGCGGTAAAGAGCGCCGTCAGGGCAGCCTGGGTACCCAGCAGCGTAAGCTCCCTAAACTCGGCGCCAAAGCGACGCATACGGTCGCCAACCCAGCTGCACAGACCCGCGATAACGCCGGTCAGGCCGGCCTCCGGTCCAATACTTCCGCCAAACAGCAGCGGCAGCAATGCCGCGAGCGAAAGCTTGCCCAGGTTGTCGTACGGGTAGCGCCCGTCTTGCTTAACCTTAGCCATCACCTGGTTGAGGTCATCGGTCTTGGTGCCTGTCATCTTTTCGTACAGACCAATTAACAGACCGCCCAGCAAGCAGACAAAAAACGGGTACGGCAAAAAGCCAAACGGGCCGCTGGCAAGCTCGGGCGAAGCGACGCCCAGCGCGTGCGGAATCTCGGTCCACAGATAGTCGATACCGTGCTCCATCGCAAAAAAGAACAGCCAGACCGCGGCACCTGCGAACGCACCGGTCACGGCAACGCTAACTAAAAACAGCGCGCGGTTTGTGGGTTTGGCAAGGTTATCCATCGGGTCCTCCCGCGGTCAAAGTCGACATAGTTATGTTTTATTGTAGAGCGAGCGTTGCCCGAACGAGCTAACCGTCTGCGCCGCAAACGGCACCATTGGGAGCCATAGTGGGACAGGCTCAAGACTTATCCGTTGATGATCGAGGCAATCTCGCGCAAATCGTCGGCAAAGTAAATGCCTTGCTGGCGCTGCGGGCTCGATAAACCCTTATCGATCATGTGCCCGAGCAGCGCCTTGAGGTCGTTGTAGTAACCGTCCAGGTTATACAGGATGCACGGAGCACTCAGGTGCCCCAACGACACCGCGGACATGACCTCGGCAATCTCCTCGAGCGTGCCCGTCCCACCGGGAAAGGCGATGAACGCATCGCCGAGCTCAATCATCTTGGCCTTGCGCTCCGCCATATCGCTCGTCACGATAAGGTCGTCGATGCCGTCATGTTGAAACTCGGCCTCGATAAAAAAGCTCGGCTCAACACCCGTCACGTGTCCGCCGGCATCGAGCACGCTATCGGCGAGCGCGCCCATCAGGCCCGATTTGGACCCGCCGTATACCAGCGCGTGTCCGTTGGCGCCAATCCAGTTGCCCAGCTCCTGTACCGCGGGCAGAAATGCCGGGTCATTGCCAGTGTTGGCACCCAGGTACACGGTGATGTTCATATTTGTCCCCCTGTTGTGGCGCACGACGTTCGTCTTAGCGCTGGCGTCGACGATACTCGCGCACGCGGCGTGACAGATCGGCGAGCTCGTCACGATCGAGCTCTTCCAAATGCTCAAGATCGTCCATAAAACGAGCCATGGTGTCCTTTTGACGCATCTTGATAAGCGTATTGCAGTAGTTCACCGCCACGCCCGTGAGCATGGCGATGTAGAAGATGCTGATAACGCTCAAGACGACGGTAATGGCGCGGGCAACCGGTGTCTCGGCCGGAATGTCACCAAAGCCGATGGTCGAGACCGTCTCAAAGCTAAACCACAGGCCATCGCCAAACGTGAGGGTCGTGGGCTCGGACAGCCAGACGGCCGTCGAGCACAGCAAGTAAAAGACGAGGAATAGCTCCGTAATGCGCACGAAGCCCGCCTGGCGTAACACGTCAGCAAGCGTCCTGAGCTTTTTCATCGCGACCCTTTCCACGGACAACCAATCACGTTCGCTCGGTATTGTCCCACGCCTCCCCAGCAAACGGAACTAGTCATTGGGGACGTTCTTAAATGACTAGTCAAACAAGAACGTCCCCAATGACTAGTCGTTTAAGAACGTCCCCAATGACTACCAGCTGCCGACTGGGCAGGCTGAGCTGGTATCCTTATGCGGTAATGTCTCAATTCGTTAGGATTGCATGTGAGAGCTGCCACTGTCCTTCGTTCAGTTATATGTCGCGCCCTGGCCATTGTGCTCGCCGCGCTTGCCGTGCTGAGTTCTATCGCGCCTGTCCAGGCTTTTGCCGCTGACTCTAGCCAGCCAGTCAAGACGGTCCGCGTTGGTTGGCTCGTCAACAACGAGGGCTTCCAGGACGGCACCCCCGGCGAGCGTCTCTCGGGATGGGGTTACGAGTACCTCCAGACCCTGTCGTACTACACGCCCGGCTGGCGGTACGAATACGTCTCCGGCACCTTCACCGAGCTTATGGACATGCTCGAGGCAGGCGAAATCGACCTCATGCCCAACATCTCCTACTCCGAGGAACGCGCCCAAAAGCTGCTCTTTTCCTCGAACCCCGAGGGCACCGAGCGCTACTACATCTACGCCAAGCCCGATCGCGACGATCTGGCCAAGGGTGACCCCCAAGCGCTCCAGGGTCTCACTATCGGTTGCAACTCCGGCGTCATGCAAACCTTCGTTGGCCAGCAGTGGCTCGCCAACGAAGGCATTACCTGCACCTATAAAGAAATCGACACTGGCAGTGCCCTCTTTGACGCGCTCGCAAACAACGAGGTCGATGCCATCATCATGAACGACACGACCTCGTCGCCCAGCGCCTCCCCCATGTTCTACATTGGTTCGAGCGACTACTATTTTGCCGTCCCCAAAAGC
>JAXKGH010000002.1:0-13864 GCA_036550475.1 Collinsella sp.
ACCCGCTGGTAGAACGGCAGCAGACGGCGCTTGGCCAAATCGCGTTTGTCGGCACCCTCACGGCGCGCCTCGGCATGTATCAGTTTGACGAGCGCTTTGTCGTCCACGGTCTCGCCGCGACGCAGAGCCTCGAGTATGTTCAAGATAATCTGTTCCATGACCCCATTGTAAAGGCAAAGGCGCCGGAGCCCGTCACGGCTCCGGCGCCTCCATCAAACAGCGCAGCTATGGTATATAAGTCTTCGATAACCGCCCGTCACTCTGAATCAAACGACATGTCGCCCGAACCGACCTCAAAACGATACGTAGCAGACTTATCGCCGTTATCGAATTCAAGATTCAAAATGGTCTCGCCGTCGTAGCCAAGCGGAAGGAAATCGCTCTCGAAGTCGCCACTGCCCAAGGTGAGGCTCGCCTTAAAGCTCGTCGAGTTCGGAACCGTCATCTCCACATCGCCCGAGCCCACACTCACGTCCATCGACTTCGCGGGGGCCTGGTAGAGCTCGAACGTCACATCGCCCGAACCGACCTCGGCATTCAGGGTATCGGTCACGGTGCCCGTAAACTCAACGTCTCCAGAGTCCAAAGTCAGGTTGAGGTCATGACACGCAATGCCCGCGACCGTCAGGTCGCCCGATTCTACATTCGCTGTAATGCCCACCATGTTATCGGCAACTTCGCGCGGCAGTTCGACGGTAACCGTGCGGTCAATGGCGCGCTCGTCATCGCAATCGAACTGGCGAATCTTGAGCGTAGAGCCCTCGATTTCGGCCAGGTTCTGGGTTGCCGCATCGAAGGCAACGGTCCCCGTTGCCACGCGACCGCTTTCAATTACGCGCACTGGCCCGCCGGAGACGTGTTTGACCTCGACCGTGCCCGACGTCACGTCCAAGTCAAGCGATGTGAACGCATCGGCATCAAAGGTTTCGCTCGAAAGCTGCTGAGGCTGAGCGGAATAGTTACCGTCATCCAAAAGATCGCCCTCGTCCACCACATCGTCCATACCAGACAGGCCGGATACAACATCGTCGAGATCCCACGGGCCATCAAAATGAATCAATGTCCGCGAAACGCCAAAGACAAGCCCAACAATGAGCACAAACGCTCCGATGCCAACACCCAGGCGTACCTTGGATTCATGCGAAAGCTTCATCATTCGTCACCCTCTTTGGCACATGGCTCAGCGGTGGTCGTGGTAGCCACGTCAGCATCAGGTTCCGCAGAAGCATCCTTCCCCTGGGCCTTGATCGCCACCGACGCCGGACCAACCTGAATATCCCCGCGCGCCCAATCGCCATCGAGCGCACGTGCCACCCAGTGATAGATGGGAATCGTAAAGAAGATCAGTGCGGCAAAGGGGCCGGCACCAAACAGGAACATCAGCAAAAAGAACAGCAGCCAGCACACGGCCCAATACGGGAACGACTGGAACGGCCCCTTCGCCGGAGTCGAGCCAACCGCGGTGCCACTCGTCGCCTGCGCCGTAGCGGCATTGGCGGCCTGTGCACTCCAGCTTGCCGCTTGCGCCGCCTTGGCCGCAGCATCACTCGCCTGTGTTGCCGCCTCGGTAGCGCGCGCCGCCGCCTCATGGGTGCGAGCACGCTCTGCCGCCTCGGCCTCGCGCTGACGGGCGCGGTCCTCGTTCTCAAACTCGATATCGTCCTCAATCTCGTCGCTCGGATTGAGCAACTCGTCCAAGCTCACGCCATAGAGTTTGGCGAGCGAGATCAGGTTCTCGGTATCGGGTGAGCTCTCCGCGCGCTCCCATTTACTGACCGCCTGGCGCGACAGCCCCAGCTTTCGCGCCAGCCCTTCTTGGCTAAAGCCTTTGCTGCGGCGAAGGTCGGCGAGCCGCTGCGCAGTTTCTACATTCATGGTTCCTCCTATGTGATGCCAGCCGTGCCGCCGGACCGTTTTTGTTCTTAAGGCGCCTTGCACAGTTAAAAATCTATCCGCCACCGCCAAAAGCATGCCACCTATTCTAGTGAGATTTTTGACAACCGGCGGTTGCGGGCACATATGAGCTGCGGAAATGTGTCTAAACAAAGCAATGACCCGCAGCTCGGTTGTCCCCGTTGCGGCGTTAACGGTAGTATGGTCGTACTGTTTATTTCGCACCGCCAACGGAGGGAGTTCCGCGCCGTGAACCGCGATTTCGCCTCATCGCTCATCCAGCTCAACAACACGTTCTATCGCGAGCACTCCGCCTCCTTCTCCGATACGCGCCAGGCCCCGTGGCCCGGCTGGGTGCGCGCCATGGACATCGCGCTCGAACAGCTCGATGTCGCCACGATTGAGCATCCCGTCCGCGTCTTCGATCTCGCCTGCGGCAATATGCGATTCGAGAACTTTGCCGCCGGCGGCGCACTTGCCGCCAAGGGCGTCGACGGCGCAAACCCCTCGGCAGATGCCAGCTGCCCGTTTGAGTTTTACGGCGTCGACTCGTGCCAAGACCTGGCCATCGATGCACATGGCCACGCGCTGCGCATTCCCAACCTGCACTTCCAGGAGCTCGACGTGCTCGATGCCCTCATGAAACTCAATCCCGCCGAGGCGCCTGACGCGCTTTTCGACGCCCCGCTCGCCGACATCTCAGTCTGCTTTGGCTTTATGCACCACGTGCCGTCGTGCGAGTACCGCGTACGCGTGCTCGACGCCCTGGTGCGCCAGACGCGCCCAGGCGGCATCATCGCCATCAGCTTTTGGGAGTTTATGAACGACGAGCGCATGGCGCGCAAGGCCGTTCGAGCCGAGGCCCGCGCCGAGCTCACCCCGCCGTTTGAGGGTTACGATTCAGCGCAGTTTGAAGCCGGCGACCACCTCATTGGCTGGCAAAACGACCGCCACGCCTACCGCTATTGCCATCACTTTGACGATCAGCAGATTACCGACCTGGTGCGCGGCGTCCGCACGTTCTACAAGAGCGGTGAGGTCCCCGTACGCGAGCTTGAGCGCTTCCATGCCGACGGTCGCAGCGGAGAGCTCAACCGCTATGTAATCCTCAAACGCCTGTAGGCACCGACGACTCGCCACCGAGCCACACCGCATCTTTCGGGCAAACTATGCCCACCCTTTTTCAACCCATTGACGGAACGCGCGGCCATGCGTTCCATACTTATGACCAAGGAGCCTCATGGGAGCCGTCCACGTTCGCACGCCTAAGAACTTTGTGCTCGAGGAGCGCCTGGAGCGCTACGCCGATGCGATTGAGACGAACCCCGAGGCTTATGCCGGAGATTGGCGCGAGGCTTGCGCGCCAGCTGGCAGCAAGCCCTTCGAACACCTTCACCTGGATCTTGGCTGTGGCAAGGGAACCTATCTGGTCGAGCGCGCCCACCGCGAGCCCGACACCCTCTTTATCGGCATGGACCAGGAGCCCATCTGCATCGCCTATGCCGCGCAGAAAATCTGCGAACAGGGGCTATCCAACGCACTCGTCCTGCCCCGAGGCGCCGCATCGCTGCCACAGCTGTTTGCCGCAGGCGAGCTCGATGCCATCACCATTAACTTTCCCACGCCGCAGCCCAAGGCCAAGTACGCTAAAAAACGACTCGTCCATGTCGACCATCTGATGCTCTACCGCCCGCTCTTTTCAGCCGGCGCTACCGTCACGCTGCGCACCGATAGCAAGCCGTTGCGCGATTACGCCCTGGGACAGTTTGCCGCGGCCGGCTACGATACGCTTTGGGTAAGCGACGACGTCCGCCGCAACCATCCCGAGCATCCCGAGACCGAGTACGAGCGCCGCACGCGCGAGATGGGTGCCGCCGTCTATGGCATTTGCGCCACACCTGGAGCGCAGCCCAGCGATGAACAGCTCGCGGCGGGCCGCGCGCAGGAGCAAAGCCTGGCCTGCTACCTGCCCGATAACCTCGATGAGCTCGCCTATGTGCCTCTGGGCATGGAAGAGGCCGTCGAGAACTTTAGAAACCGTGCCCGCAAGGGCAAGAAGCGCCTACCGCAGGATCCTAGGGGCTTCTGATGGTCGCGACGTCGGCAAACAAGCGCGAATAGGCGCCAACAAACGACCCTCAAATCTAAGTGAGTAGACTTTTTTGCAATAGCCAAGCACAACCCGCATAACCAATACTAAAACCGCAGGTAGAGCCCTTGCGCAAAAGCCATGTGCTCGCGATATTGCAAAAAGTCTACTCACTTAGCTGGCAACTGCACCAAACGGCTGGGCAGAACGCCCATTTCCTGCATTTTCTTGCCTGCGAACGCATCGATGCGACGCTACGCCATAATAGTTGGCGGACAAACGCGAGAGAAAGCAACCACATGGCACAGACCACGACAGACACCACCGCCAGCACCGTTTCCGGCGCCGGAGCCGCCAGCTCATTCTCGGGCGGCACGGGAACCGAAGCCGAGTTCGGTTCGCTCGGCGCGCTCTCCCCCACCTGGTGGGAGCCCGAGGATGGCAGTGAGCCCGAACCGTGGCTCACGCCCGATCAGGCCTTCGAACGTTTCTTTGAATGGACGAGCGATCGCGGTATTGAGCTGTGGGACCACCAGGAAGAGGCCCTCATGGATCTAGCCGCCGGTGACCATGTCATTTTGGGAACACCGACCGGATCGGGTAAATCGCTCGTCGCGCTGGGAATGCTCTTTATGGGCATGGCGCAGGGCAAGCGCTGCTACTACACGGCTCCTATCAAGGCTCTGGTCAGTGAGAAGTTTTTCGACCTTGTGCAGGTGCTCGGCCGCGATAACGTCGGCATGATCACCGGCGACACGCACATCAACACCAAGGCGCCCGTCATCTGTTGCACGGCAGAAATCCTTGCCAACGACGCACTGCGCGAGGGCGAAGATGCCGATGTTGGCTGCGTCGCCATGGACGAGTTCCACTACTTTGCCGACCCCGATCGCGGTTGGGCCTGGCAGGTGCCACTGCTCGCCCTGCCTCACACGCAATTCATGCTCATGAGCGCCACGCTCGGCGATGTCACCGCGATCGCCGCCTCGCTCGAGGAGCACACCGGCGCTGCTTGCGACCTGGTTGTCGACGCCCCGCGCCCTGTTCCGCTGAGCTACGACTATGTGACGACCTCCCTCGAGGGCACCGTCGAGCTCGCCATGCGCCGCGGAGAGGCCCCACTCTACATCGTGCACTTTAGTCAGGACGCCGCGCTTGCCACGGCACAGTCGCTTGCCAACTTTGGCATCGCTAGCAAGGAGCAGCGCGAGGCCATTAAGGAAGCTGCCAAAGGCACGAGTTTCTCCACCGCCTTCGGCAAGATTCTCAAGCGCCTGCTCGGCTGCGGCGTCGGCGTGCACCACGCCGGTATGCTGCCGCGCTATCGCCTGCTGGTCGAGCGCTTGGCGCAGCAGGGCCTGCTGCCCGTCATCTGCGGCACCGACACGCTCGGCGTCGGCATCAACGTGCCCATCCACACCGTGGTGCTCACCGCGCTCACCAAGTTCGACGGTTACAAGATGCGTCGTCTGCGCGCCCGCGAGTTCCACCAGATTGCCGGTCGCGCCGGCCGCTCGGGCTTTGACACCGAGGGTATGGTAATTGCCGAGGCGCCGGAGCACGAGATCGAAAACGCCAAGCTTATGGCCAAAGCGGGCGACGACCCCAAAAAACTCCGTAAGATTAAAAAGAAAAAGGCCCCCGAGGGCTTTGTCACCTGGAACAAGCAGACCTTTGAGCGCCTGATCGAGACGCAGCCCGAGACGCTCAAGCCGCGCCTGCGCATCACGCACTCCATGGTGATTAGCGTGGTCGAGCAGGGCGGCGATGCCCGAACCCGCGTACACGACCTCATCGAGACGAGCCTGCAGACTCCCGAGGAAAAGGCTAAGCTCGAGGTTCGCGCCGACGAAATCTTCGCCACGCTCATCGATTCCGGCGTCGTCGTTCGCACCGAGGTGCCGCCCGCGCCCGACGCCCCGACTGACGCCGCGCCGGACATCGACTATGCGCTGACGGTCGATCTGCCCGAGGACTTCGCGCTCGATCAGCCGCTCTCGCCGTTCTTGCTTGCCGCGTTGGAGCTGCTCGACCCCGAGAGTGAGACCTATACCATGGATCTGATCTCGATGGTCGAGGCAACGCTCGAGGATCCCAAACAGGTGCTGCGTGCACAGGAGCGCGCCGCGCGCGACCGCGCGATGGCAGAAATGAAGGCTGACGGCGTCGAATATGAGGAGCGCTTGGAGCGCATTCAAGACGTCACGTACGAAAAGCCGCTCGAGGATTTGCTCGACGCCGCTTTTGACAAGTACTGCCAGGAAGTGCCCTGGGCCAACGACTATCAGCTCTCTCCCAAGAGCGTTCTGCGCGATATGCTGGAAAGCACGAGCGATTTTAAGGGCTACATTCAAAAGCTCGGCATCGCCCGCTCCGAGGGCATTTTGCTGCGCTACCTGGCAGAGGCCTACCGTTCCCTCGATCGCACCGTACCGATCGAGAAGCGCGACGAGCGCCTGCGCGACATCATCTCGTGGCTGGGCTTTGTGGTGCGTTCGGTGGACTCGAGCCTGGTGGACGAGTGGGAGAACGCCGGCAACCCCGCTGCACTCGACGCCGCGCCGCCGCAGGGCATCGACGAGGTCGTGGCGGACCGTCGCGGCTGCACGCTATTGGTGCGCAACGCGCTCTTCCGCCGCGTGACCCTTGCCGCCCGCGAGCACGTTCGCGACCTGGGCGAGCTCGACGACGACTGGGGCATGAGCGAGATCCGCTGGCAAAAAGCACTCGACGCTTACCACGAGCAGCACGAGGAAATCCTCACCGACGGAGATGCCCGCAGCGCCGCGATGTTTTCCATTGACGAGTCCGACGAGAAGACCGCACACGTATGGCACGTGCACCAGATCTTTGCCGACGAGGATGGCGACCACGATTTTGGCATCATGGGCGATGTCGATCTGGACGCCACGCAAGACGGCGGCGAGGTCATCTTCAAAAACTACCGCGTCGGCTTTATCGAGGACCTGCTCGAGGACTAGCCGGGCACAATGGAACGAAACGAAGCGGGGTCGCTGGCAACATCGCCAGCGGCCCCGCTTTTGCGCGATACGCTATCCCCTACTCGGTATCCTCGACCTCATACGAATCCGCCTCGGCTGGCTCATCATTTGTCTCCGGCGCAGCCCCGCGCGCCTCGTCAAAGGCGGCCTTCATGGTCTTGTTGCCCCACGTGAGCTTGCGAATGGTAAGATCATCGGCCTTCTTGTTGGCCAGGCGCAGATTGTTCTCGGAGGACAGCAACGCCTCCTTGGTTTTCTGCAGATGGCTAATCGTCTTGTCGATCTCATCGATTGCCGTTTGGAACTTGCGGCTCGCGATCTCGTAGTTGCGGCCGAAATCGTTCTTGAACTTCTCCATCTTGGCTTCGAAGTTCGTGACGTCGATATTCTGCTGTTTGTACTCCGCCAGCTCCTGCTTATAGCGAAGCGAACCCATGGCGGCGTTGCGAAGAAGCGTGATCATGGGAATAAAGAACTGCGGGCGAATCACGTACATCTTCTCGTAGCGATAGCTCACGTCCACGATTCCCGCGTTGTAAAGCTCGCTCTCGGGCTCGAGCAGCGTGCAGAGCACCGCGTACTCACAGCCTTTCTGGCGACGATCGTGATCGAGTTTCTTAAAGAAGTCCTCGTTTTTATGCTTGGTCGCGGTCTCGTCGTTCTCGTTTTTCATCTCGAACATAATCGAAATGACCTCGTTGCCGCTTGCGTCGCACTCGCGGAAGATAAAGTCGCCCTTGGTACCCTCGGACGCATCGTTATCTTTCTCGAAGTACGCGTTAGGAAACGCCGTCATGCGCAGGCGATTGAACTCGGTCTCGCAGTGCTGCTCGAGTGACTCGCCCACCATCTTGGTGGACAGGCGGACCTTCATGTCCTTAAGGCGCTCAATCTCTTCATCCTTGTAGCGAATCAGGTCATCGCTCGCGCGCTTGGCCTGCGCGAGCTCGAGCTCATGCGCCGCCTTGACCTGTTCCTCGCGAGAATCGCGCACCGCCAGCTCGCTCGTCAGTTTGGCACGCGCCTCATCGCGCTCTCGCTCCGCCGCGGCGACCGCCTCTGACAGGTTCATTTTTGCCATCAGTTCCTGCTCGCGCAGCTGGGCACGCAGACCCTCGGCCTCTTGCTCAGATTGTGCCTTTGCGACGGAAAACTTCTCCTGTACCGTCGCGCGGTAGTCAGCAAGCACGCGCTCGGCCTCGCTGCGAGCGGCATCGAGCTCACGCTGCGACTCTGCCGCGGCAGCGGCAAGCGCCATCTCCTGGGCCTTGTCAGCCGCGGCAAGCCTGGCCTGCAGCTCGGCAATCTGAGCATCACGTGCAGCTAAATCGTTTTGAGCAGCGTTGCGCGCCGCCGACTCGGCAAGCTTGGCTTCGTCATATTTGCGTCCCAGCTGCGCACGCAAATTGTCGATCTCGCGCTGAAGCTCAGCATTCTCCTTCTGAGCATCGGCACGGGCCTCAACCGCCGCACGCTGACTTGCGCTCTCGCGCTCTGCGGCAGCGCCCTCGAGCTTGGCGCGCAACTCGGCAAGCTCGGCATCGCGCTTGGCGACCTCTTGTGCCAGCTGCTGAGCCGCAGCGTTCTTCTGCTCGACAAGCTGAGCGTTGCGCTGAGACTCTGCCTTTTGCAAGGCAGCCGTCGAACGCGAGCGCTCAAGCTCCAGCGCCTGCTCGCCCTCGCGCTGGACTGCCTTCACACGCTCATCCAGGTCGCGCGAAAACTCGGCATCGCGCACTTGCTTGACAATATCCGCATAGCCAGACGCATCGACCTTAAAGACTTCGCCACAATGCGGGCACTTGATCTCATTCATAGCAGCTCCTCGATGGACGCAAATTTCAACCGCCTACACTCTACCGCGCCGCACGGACAAAAAAGGCGCCGCCGCCATAATGGCAACGGCACCAGAACCGCCACAAAGGTGCCTGTCCCCTTTGTGGTGGCTCTGGCGCCCTATAGCCCAAAGAAGCTAAGAATCTGGTCGCGGCTTACGGGCTTGTACTCGTTGGCGTCGAGGCCGACATCGTAGCGAAAGATAGGACGTTCGCGGTCGCGATTGCGCACGTTGGTGCGGTCTCCTCTGCTGTGGATATGCCCGTGTAGCATGATGGCACCACGCGCCTTACCATTCCAGCTGAGCATGGGGTAATGGCTCATCACCAGACGATGGCCCTTGGCATAGCCGGGATCAACCTCCAGGTAATCGCGCACGTCTTCCCAAATTTGCGGGGCGTCGGGATCTTCCCAGTCGCCGTCATGGTTACCGCAGATGAGCGTCACATTCTTGCATTCGATACGCTCGCGCAGGTGCACGGCGTCCGCTAGGGGCAAACGATAGGTAAAGTCTCCCAAGATATAGAGACGGTCGTCCGCCGCCACGCACTCATTAATGGCATCGGTGACCCTGCGGTTCATCTCCTCGACCGAATCAAACGGTCGATCCATATCGTGCAAGATATTCGTATCGCCCAGGTGTAGGTCGGCGGTAAACCACATCATCGTCTATGCCCTCATTTCGCAACGCGTCAAACTGGTGCTAAGTATACAGACACAGCGATGTGGCGGTTAGCCAAAGAGCCCGCCGAACAGTCCGCGGCGGCGCTTGTCTTGCTTTTTCGAAGCGTCACCCTGAGTTTTCTTGTCCTGCCGTTTCCTACGATCCTGCTCCAACTCATCGTCATCGAGTAGCAGATCCCACTCAAACGAATCGTCTGTCAGATCGAATAGGTCGTCGTCATCAAACATGGCCGCCTCCCTTGCCGACTAGCGAGCATCCACCACATAGAGCCCAACGCGCACCTGATGCCACGGGCTGCGCTCGGGGGCAACCTGTTGCACGCGGGCCTCAAATACGTCCTCGTGGCCGTAATACATCATCAAGGACAGTGGGCCGACCTCGTTTCCCGGAACATAGCCAAGCTTGGTGTTGCCGTAATAAATCGCAACCGCCTCAGGGTCATGGGGATTATCGCGCTCGTCACACAGCGTCAGCTTATCGCCCGCTTTAAGATCGCCCAAGACCAAGGCGCCATCGGCATACTGAAATCCTGCAATGTGAAATGACAGAAGAACACGCGAAGGCTCGTACATAGCAGCTCCTCTAACGGCCGGATAAACCGGTGTGTAACCTTATTGAGAAGTCTACGGTCCCGTGCGGACACAAATACATCCTGTCTGCGTCCTTCAATCGTTTGCCTCAACGCTTGCGCGACAGAACGCTTGCAGATAAGATAGGAACACGGATGGCACCCGTTGCCGCGGGTCTTGCCAACTCCGATACACGTTTTCATCGTGAGAAGTGGCCGTCTTCGCTTACGCGGGGGCGGCTATTTCATTCGGCCGATAAACAGACCGAGTTCGATAGCCGCAATCAACAACGCCAATAACGAAATAACATCGCTTACGTTCATACCAAATCCCTTCTAAAGGGAGTTGGCCCATCCGTGCTCCATAACAGTAGTCTAACGCAAAATGCAGGTAATAGGAACACTTGTTCGTATTACCTGCGCCCTTTTCTAATGCACAAACATGTGCACGAACTTGTGCTTCCAGCTTGCGTAAGGAGCATAGCGGAATGGCACGTCCAGCCACGTTGCCTTGTTCACGATGCTCTTCTTGTGGCTAAACGTATCGAAGCTCTCGCGTCCATGGTACTGCCCCATACCGCTCGCGCCCATGCCACCAAAGCCCATATGGCTCGTAGCCAAGTGCATAATCGTGTCGTTGACACAGCCACCGCCAAAGGGCACGTAACGCACAAAGCGCTGCTGAGCCGCACGGTCCTGGCTAAAGATATACAGAGCCAGCGGCGTCGGACGATCCGTAATAAACGTCTCGGCCTCGTCTAGGCTCTCAAACGTCAGCACCGGCAAGATGGGACCGAAGATCTCCTCCTGCATCACGGCGTCATCGGGGGTCACGCCGTCCAAAATCGTCGGCTCGATCTTGAGCGATGACTCGCGCGCCGTGCCTCCAAGCACAACCTTATCGGGATCGATCAGCCCACGCACGCGCGCAAAATGCTTGGCGTTGACGATATGCCCGTAATCCTCGTTATCGAGCGGATGCTCGCCAAACATACGGCGGGCCTCTTCCCTGATGAGGTCCAGCAGCTCGTCATGCACGCGCGCATCGACCAGCAGGTAGTCGGGCGCCACGCAGGTCTGCCCCACGTTGAGCCATTTACCAAAGGCGATACGCCGCGCCGCAACCTTCAAGTTTGCCGTCGCATCCACGATGCAGGGGCTCTTTCCGCCCAGCTCGAGCGTCACGGGCGTGAGGTTTTTGCTCGCGCGCTCCATAACGAGCTTGCCGACCGAAACGCTACCGGTAAAGAAGATCTTGTCCCAGCACTCATCGAGCAGCGCTTCGTTTTCGGCGCGCCCGCCCTCGACAACCGTCACCAGGCACGGATCAAATGCCTCTTCACAGATTTGCTTGAGCACCGCGCTCGATGCCGAAGCATAGGCACTCGGCTTGATGACCACGGTATTGCCCGCGGCAAGGGCGCCGGCGAGCGGCTCGAGTGTTAGCAAAAACGGGTAGTTCCACGGAGCCATGATGAGTGTGACGCCATAGGGCACGGCTTGCGTTTTGCACACGCTCACGGCGTTAGCGAGATCGCACGGACGCAGGCGCGGACGACTCCACCGAGCCACGTGAGCGATCTGATGTCGAATCTCGGAAAGCGACGTACCAATCTCGCACATATAGGCCTCGTCATGCGACTTCCCCAAATCGGTCTTGAGCGCATGGGCGATATCGGCCTCGTGCGCCCGTACCGCATCGCGTAAACTCACGAGCGCGCGACGTCGGGCATCGACATCAAACGTAGCGTGCGTTTTAAAGTAAGTGCGCTGATCGCCGACGATGCGCGCAATTTCCTCGGTGTTCATGGCACCCTCCTAGTTCTCGTCCTCAAACATACCACCCGCGACGACCTCGTACATACGCTCGAGCTCCAAGCGGTCCATCAAAAGCGGAACGGGGTACAGCGGATTGGCCTCGGCATCGGCATGCGCCGCCATCTCGGGAATGTCGGAGCGGCGAATGCCCGAGACATATTTGGGGATTCCCAGGATCTCGTTCATGCAATCGATCCAATCGATAAAGGCCTCGGCCGCAAGACTATCCTGCGCGGTAGCCGGCGCAATGCCCGCCATGCGAGCAAGATCGGCAAGCATGGGGGCGGCGGCGTCACCATAAGCGCGAAGCATGTGCGGCAGGATGATCGCGTTGGCCAAACCGTGCGGAATTCCGTATCGGCCGCCCAGACTGTGCGCGATGGCATGCACATATCCGACATAGGAGCGGGTAAACGCAACGCCCGCCTTATACGCCGCCGAAAGCATATTGCGACGAGCGCGCATGTCGTCACCATGCTCATAGGCCTCGAGCAAATTGTCGTGGATAAGCTGCACCGCCTGTCGCGCCATCTTGCGCGTATAGGGCGTGGTGCTTCGCCCGATAAAGGCCTCAACGGCATGCGTCAGGGCGTCCATGCCCGTCTGCCCCGTAATGGAAGCGGGCAAGCCGCACGTAAACTCGGGGTCGTGGACTGCAAAACGCGGGATGAGCACAAAGTCGTTAATGGGGTATTTGTAGTGCGTCCCGTCATCGGTAATTACCGCCGCAAGCGTGGCTTCGCTTCCCGTACCGGCGGTAGTGGGAACGGCGATGAGCAGCGACAGGCGACGATGAATCCGCAGCAGGCCGCGCATCTTGTTGATGGGCTTGTTTGGCTGCGCAATGCGTGCGCCCACGCCCTTGGCACAGTCCATGGCCGAGCCACCGCCAAAGCCGATAATGGCCTGGCAGGCGCGCTCTCGATACAGGGACGCCGCTTCCTCCACGTTTGAGACCGTGGGGTTCGCACGCGTTTCGGCATAGACCGTAACGCCGATTCCCTTGGACGCGAGCGCACACTCGAGCGGTGCCGTGAGCCCCAGACGGGCAATGCCGGGATCCGTCACGATAAGGACCTTCTGGATCGAGCGCTTTTGAAGCACCGCGGGCACATCCTCGGCATGCTCCAAAATGCGCGGCTCGGTATAGGGCAGGATCGGCAATGCAATGCGAAAAACCGTCTGATATGTTCGGCACCAGGCACGACGGGCTAGATGCATAAAGGAAACTCCTTCATTTGTTGATAGGTCAACATTTGCTCGCCCGATCGTACTCAGCGGCGGTCAAAGACGGCCTGCCAATCGTTAATCAATCAACATCTTCATATCTCAAAATTGTTTTATTAAAAATCATTCCTAATAGGCTTCACATTTGATTGCATTTATGGATAATAGAACTCGTCAAGACGCACGTCCGGAGAGGGCCCTTACGGGACCGGACGAGCGCGCAATCGCCATCGATCGAAAGGATCGAATCATGAAGTTTGTTTGCCCCGTTTGCGGTTATGTGGAAGAGTTCGACGGCGACCAGCTGCCCGAGGATTTTAAGTGCCCCCAGTGCGGCGTTCCCGGTTCTCGTTTCCTGAAGCAGGAGGAGGGCCAGCTCGAGTGGGCCGCCGAGCACGTCGTGGGCGTCGCCAAGATGGAGGGTGTCTCTGAGGACATCGTTGCCGACCTGCGCGCCAACTTTGAGGGCGAGTGCTCCGAGGTCGGTATGTACCTGGCCATGGCTCGCGTCGCCCATCGCGAGGGCTATCCCGAGATCGGCCTGTACTGGGAGAAGGCTGCCCACGAGGAGGCCGAGCACGCCGCCAAGTTCGCTGAGCTCCTGGGCGAGGTCGTGACCGACTCTACCAAGAAGAACCTCGAGATGCGCGTTGAGGCCGAGAACGGCGCCACCGCCGGCAAGACCGATCTTGCTAAGCGCGCCAAGGCCGCTGGCCTCGATGCCATCCATGACACCGTGCACGAAA
>JAXKGH010000032.1:0-8425 GCA_036550475.1 Collinsella sp.
GATTTTCTCGATTATCGAGAACGCCTCGGGTTCCATCCGCGGCGCCGGCGTGAGTCTGCAGCCTATGATGCTCACCATCTTTGGCACCGTCGTACTCAGAGTGATTTGGGTGTTTGCGATCATGCCCTTCGATCCGTCGCTCGAGCATCTACTGCTGGTCTACCCCGTAACCTGGCTCATCACGGCCACGCTGTTCACCATCTACCACCACAGCGGCAACTGGCTAGGCCGCGCCACCGCCTAGCCAGCACTTGGCACTTGGGGACGTCCCCTTTCTGCCGGCATATAGGGACGCTCCTTTTCTGCCGGCACTTTGGGACACTCCTTGTAAGGCTGTTTCGTCGTTTTTCGGAGAATCTGCCTGGCTTGCCCTGTAAACTGTCAGCACGGGCTTAGCAAATTAGATCGTCAGCGCCTATCAGATGTTGCCCGGTGGGTTTGTGATGGGAGGGCGATATGCCAAGAACAGGTCGAGTCGTTTCGCTGACGGGCTATAACCACATTATCGCACGTGGTAATGGTGGCATCTGCATCTTTGAAGACGACGAAGATCGATATCGGATCCTTACGTTGTTCGAGGATAAGCTAGTTGGGAATGGTATCGGCGTTATCGCGTGGTGTCTCATGTCGAATCATTTTCATCTTATGGTTGATGATCCTCATGGGAAGATATCTTCGTGTATGAGCGGCGTTCTTACGTCGTATGCGATGTATTTCAATCGCAAAACCGACCGAGTTGGGCATTTATTCCAAGATAGATTTACTAATATTCCGGTCGAGAATGATGCGCAGGCAATTTCACTTGCGGACTATATTCATATGAATCCGGTCAAGGCGGGCGTTTCGGCCGCCGACAATTATCGTTGGTCCAGTTATCGGGCTTATGCTTATGGCTACGATTCGTTTGGGTTTTGCGACCCTGGCATTGTTCTGGATCTTGTGGGTGGCTCGCTTGAGTATCGGCACTATTTTGCCGATCGAATTGACCAGGCTCCCTACGATGCTGAACCTCGACCGCGCATTCTGGACGATGAAGCTCTTGAGGTCGCCAAGGGAATTGCTTTCCCCACAGCTCTTCCTGAACTTGCAGCCATGAAGCCTTCCGAGCGTAGACCTATTCTCTGCAAAATGAGAAAAGCGGGCCTTACGATAAATCAGATCGTGAGGGTCGTTGGCATTGGTCGTACGTCTGTTGTTTCTGGTACGGCAGGTTGGAATGAAGGATAGATTTCTGGACTGTTGGCAAACAGGAGTGTCCCCAAGTGCCGGCAGAAAGGGAACGTCCCTAAGTGCCGGATTAGTATTCGATGCCTTGGCGGGCTAGGAGACCTTCATCGAAGTAGTGTTTGACGGGGCGCATTTCGGTTACTAGGTCGGCAAGGTCGGCGAGGGGTAGCAAGCCGCGGCCGGTGAGCATGAGTTCCGTGGTGGCGGGCTTTATCGCGATCAGCGCTTCGACATCCTCGCGCGTCACGAAGCCGCGGCGCATGGCCTCGCCGAGTTCATCCAAAATCAGAACGTCGACCTGTGATATCTGCTCGCATGCGAGCTCCATGATCTGCGCGGCGCAAGCCTCGGGTGTGTCGCGGTCGGCTTGTACGATGCGTAGCCCTAAACGAGGTGCTGCATCATGTTCGGCGCAGTGCAGCTTCTCGCAAACTGAAGCATGAGCACGTTAAGTCCATAGCCCGTGGCACGCAGCGCGAGCCCCAGCGCAGCCGTCGTCTTGCCCTTGCAGTCGCCCGTATAGATTTGAACCTTGCCGACTTCCAGTGATGCCATCTCTGTCCTTTCGTGCCCGGCGTCGGTTTATCGCCGTCTGGGTTGGGTATTCTAGAAAGCATTATCAACCCCAGTAGATGGAGTTCAAGCAGATGGAGATGGATGACAACAAACGTAGACGGAATATGATCCTCTACGTGCTCATCGCCTTCGTCGTCTACCTCGTGCTCTCGACCGTTCTGTTCCCCAACATCGGTCACACGCAGCAGATTACGAAGACCGATTATTCGACGTTTGTCAAAGCGCTCGATAAGAAGAGCGTTGACAAGGTTGAGTACAACACGGACGATTACTCGATTTATTACACCAAAAAGGGCGAGGACGAGAACATCGCTTACAAGACGACCGGTGTGCCGAATGATGCGGGCTTTACCGATCGCGTGCTTGAATCCGGTGCGTCCCTGGAGTCCGTCGTTCCAGATAAAAACTCGGGTCTGATGACCTACTACCTGCTCACACTCATCCTTCCCATGGCGATTTTCTTCCTCATCGGCTGGTGGCTCAACCGCCGCATGAAGAAGGCTATGGGCGATGACGGCCCGTCGATGAACTTTGGTGGCGGCGGTTTTGGCGGCGGCGGACTGGGAAAGTCCGGTGCTCGCGTGATCGCCTCCAAGGACGTGGGCGTGACCTTTAAGGATGTCGCTGGCCAGGAAGAGGCCAAGGAATCCCTCAAGGAGGTCGTCGACTTTCTGGAGAAGCCGCAGCGCTACGAGGAAATTGGCGCCAAGCTGCCGCGCGGTGCTCTCCTTGTTGGCCCTCCGGGTACCGGTAAGACCCTACTCGCCAAGGCTGTGGCCGGCGAGGCGGGCGTGCCGTTCTTTAGCATTTCGGGCTCTGAGTTCGTCGAGATGTTTGTCGGCCGCGGCGCCGCCAAGGTTCGCGACCTGTTTAAGCAGGCCAAGGAAAAGGCCCCGTGTATCGTGTTTATCGACGAGATCGATACCATCGGCAAAAAGCGTGACGGCGGCGGCTTTAGCGGCAATGATGAGCGCGAGCAGACGCTCAACCAGTTGCTGACCGAGATGGACGGCTTCGATAACCACAAGGGCATCGTCGTCCTCGCTGCCACCAACCGTCCCGACAGCCTTGACCCGGCCTTGCTGCGCCCCGGCCGTTTTGACCGCCGCATCCCCGTTGAGCTGCCCGACCTGACCGGCCGCAAGAACATCCTCGAGCTGCATGCGAAGAGCGTGAAGACGCAGCCGCCGATCGACCTGTCCGCGATTGCCCGCGCCACGCCCGGCGCCTCGGGCGCCGACCTGGCCAACATCATCAACGAGGGCGCCCTACGTGCCGTCCGCGAGGGGCGCAAGCGTGCCACGCAGGACGATTTTGAGGAGTCGGTGGAGGTCGTTATCGCCGGACAGCAGCGTAAGTCCACGGTGCTGTCCGACCACGAGAAGCAGGTCGTTTCCTACCACGAGATCGGCCATGCTATCGTTGCCGCCCGCCAGAAGGGGTCTGCGCCGGTCACCAAGATTACCATCGTGCCGCGCACGAGCGGCGCTCTGGGCTATACCATGCAGGTTGAGGAGGATGAGCGCTTCCTGACCACACGCCAGGAGGTCCTGGACAAGCTCGCCGTCTACTGCGGCGGACGTGCCGCCGAGGAGCTCATCTTTGGTGAGATGACGACCGGCGCCGCCAACGATATCGAGCAGGCCACCAAGCTCGCCCGCAACATGGTGACGCGCTTTGGTATGTCCGATGAGTTTGGCATGATGGCGCTCGGTACCGTGCAGAATGCGTATCTCAACCAGGACACGTCGCTCACCTGCGCCCCCGGTACGGCCGAGCGCGTGGACGCGATTGTCGCCAAGCTGATCGAGGATGCGCACGACCGCGCTCTGCAGATCCTGAAGGAGAACAAGTTCAAGCTCCACGAGCTGGCTCGTTATCTGTACAAGAAGGAGACGATCACGGGCGAGGAGTTTATGAATCTCCTCACGCGCGAGAATCCGCTGATGCCCAAGCAGCAGTAAAGCCGCGGCCGAGCCAGTAAACGCCGACGCCCCATTTGAGCAGCTTTCTCAAATGGGGCGTTTTGCTTGAGGGGGATGGAAATGAAGATCGTGGTGAGTGCCTGCTTGATGGGCGAGAGCTGCAAGTATAACGGGCTCGACAACTATCATCGCGAGTTGGTCGAGGCCTGCGAGCGTACGGGGACCGAGGTCCTCTTGGTGTGCCCTGAGGTCTTTGGCGGCCTGCCCACGCCGCGCAGGCCGTCCGAGATTGTGAACGGCGAGGTCCGTACCTGCGAGGGTGCCTCGGTCGATCGCGAGTTTCGCCTGGGCGCTCAACGTGCGCTCGATATGTGCGAGCAGGCGGGCGGCCCGTCCGAGATTGCTGCGTGCGTCTTGCAGGACCGCAGTCCCTCGTGCGGCGCGGGTCGCATCTACGACGGTACCTTTAGCGGTACGCTCACCGCGGGCAACGGCGTCTTCGTTGATCTGTTGCTGCGTCACGGCTATCGCGTTATACCAGCCAGCGAGTTCGACCCCAGCATGCTGGAGCAATAAAAAACCACCACAAGGGCACTGCTCCCTTGTGGTGGTTTTGGGCCAGTCCTAGAGTGCGTGGCCGTAGGCGTTGGTGGCCTTGATGGCGGCGGCGAACTTCTCGTCGGTGAAGGGCTCCGGGTTTCCCTGCTTCCACTCGTTGGTGGCGTGCGCGTACTCGCACAGGGCCGGGATATCGGACTCGGAAAGCCCGACCTGCTCAAGCGTTACGGGCAGGCCCATCTGCTTGTTAAAGGCGGCGTAGCGTTCAAGGCTCTCGGTATCGCCCGTATAGGCAAACAGCACGAGCACGCCCAGGCTCACGACCTCACCGTGCAGATAGGTTCCCTCGCGCGGAATGCTGCAGGTGGCGTTGTAGAACGCGTGTGCCACGCTCGAGTTGTAGTAGTAATCGTTCTGGTTGGTCAGGTTCGAGACATAGCCCGTATTGACCACGATATCGAGCGCGATCTGCTTGACAGCCTCGCTCGACAGGTCCTGGCGCACGTCCTCAAGACCCTGGACGCCATAGGTAAACAGCGGCTCGGAACAGGTGTGGGCGAGTGCCAAGCCAAGGCCTGCCGTGTGCTCCAAATTGCCGGCGCTCGTGGCGTACTCGACCTCGGGCTGCTTAGACAGGGCATCGCCTACGCCGGCCCAGAAGTACTCTGCCGGTGCCTCGGCGATGATCTTGGGGTTGATGAAGATGTGCGCCGGTCGGTTGGGGTACGAATAGCCCTCGAGCGAGCCGTCGTCGTTGTACACGACGGCAATGGCGGTCGCGGCGGAGCAGTTGGAACAGATCGTCGGGACCGTAAAGACGATCTTCTTGAGCTCGATAGCTGCGGTCTTCACGGTGTCGAGCGCCTTGCCGCCGCCGCAGGCGATAAGCACGTCAGCTTCCTGGCAGGCAGGGGAGTTTACGACCTTGGCGATATTTGCGCGCGTACTGTTGGTGCCGTAGACGCGCGTCTCCAGAATTTCGACGTCGGTACCCGCCAGCGCAGCTTCGATACCGGGAAGTGCTGCGGCCAGTGCCCGCTTACCACCGATGATCGCGACCTTGGCCGCTCCGTACTCCGCCAGCGCGCCGGGCAGCTCGTCAAAGCAATCCTCGCCAACGGTGTAGTCGCTCATTCCAATCGTGCGCATAGCAACCTTCTTTCGTTCGATAAAGTGCTTTCAGGTATTTTGCTCCAAGAGAAGGTCCACAGCCGCGAGAAATTTCGAACGTATAAAACCAGTGTTGAGGGTTTTTCGCCGGCGCGGAACGTGCTAGCATACTCCGCATAAGCGTTGATGGGGACGAGTAGTCGGCCGTCCGCATGCCACAGAGAGCGGGGAGTGCTGAGAGCCCGTGCATGCGACCGATGAAAATCACCCCGGAGCTGCGGTCCCAACGGACGTGCCGCATAGGTTCGTCTTAGTAGACATCGCCGAGATGGCCGTCGATACAGGCCAGCCGAGTAACGGATGCGAGCGCGCGATAACGCGGGCGAGGGCATCTAAGCTGGGTGGTTAAGCGAAGAGCTTTTGCGGGCACGCTGCCCGTTTTGTGGCGCTTCGTCCCAGCTTGTAGGGACGGGCGCTTTTTTGGTGCCCAGAGGGCGTGCGCGCCCATGACAAGAAAGGGGTACCGTGGCAAACGAGTACAAGCAGACGATGAATCTGCCCAAAACCGGATTTCCCATGCGTGCCGGTCTTTCCAAGTCCGAGCCCAAGCGACTCAAGGACTGGCAGGACAACAAGGTCTACGAGCAAGTTCTAAAGAAGAACGAGGGTCACAAGAAGTTCGTGCTGCACGACGGTCCTCCGTACGCCAACGGCCCGATCCACATCGGCCACGCCATGAACAAGATCTCCAAGGACATGATCAACCGTTACTGGATGATGCAGGGCTGCGAAGTTCCCTATGTCCCCGGTTGGGACTGCCACGGTCAGCCGATTGAGCACAAGGTCGAGGAGAAGCTCGGCACCGAGAAGTTCAACCAGACCTCCACGGCTAAGATCCGCGAGCTTTGCAATAAGTTCGCTGTCGAGAACATCGAGTTGCAGAAGGCCGGCTTCCGTCGCCTTGGCGTGCTTGGCGACTGGGACAACCCGTATCTGACGCTCTATCACCAGCATGACGCCGCCGACATCGAGGTCTTCAAGGCCATGTTCGACAAGGGCATGATCTATCGTGGTCACAAGCCCGTTCACTGGTGCAAGCACTGCCACACCGCGCTCGCCGAGGCCGAGATTGAGTACTCCGACGAGACGAGCCCCTCCATCTTCGTGCGCTTCGAGATGACCTCCAAGCCCGCCGGCCTCGAGAACTTCGACGGCCCGGTTGACTTCATCATCTGGACGACCACGCCGTGGACCATCCCCTCCGACCAGGCAGTTTCCCTCAAGCCCGGCGCTGCCTACGTCGCCGTTGAGCACGACGGCCGCGCCGAGGTCATGCTCGAGGACCTGGCTCCCAAGTGCTGCGAGGAGTTTGGCTGGGAGTACACCCCGGTCATGGTCGACGGCAAGCCCTACGTGGTTCCCGCCGAGACCTTCCATCATATCCACTACAAACAGCCGATCTTTGACGGTGTCGAGGGCGTGGCGCTGCTGGCCGATTACGTCGGTGTCGATGACGGTACCGGTATCGTCCACAACTCGCCCGGCCACGGCGTCGACGACTACTTTGCCTGCCTCAAGGAGGGCATCACCGACATTTGCATGCCGGTCGATGACGACGGCAAGTTCTACACCGGCGAGGAGTTTGGCACCGGTGGCCCCTTCAGCGGCATGGATACCGACGAGGCAAACCCGCACATCATCGAGTTCCTGCGCGAGCGCGGCACCCTGGTCCTCGAGAAGAAGATCACGCACAGCTATCCGCACTGCTGGCGTTGCAAGCACCCGGTGCTCTTCCGTGCTACCGACCAGTGGTTTGTCTCGATGGACAAGACCGGTCTGCGCGAGCAGGCTGGCAAGGAGGTCCGCGAGAACGTCAAGTGGTATCCGGCTCATGCCGCCAACCGCATCGGCGCCATGGTCGAGCAGCGTCCCGACTGGTGCATCAGCCGTCAGCGCAACTGGGGCGTGCCTATCCCCAGCTACACCTGCGCTGACTGCGGCGAGAAGGTCATGAACGACGCCACGCTCGACGCCGTCATCAAGCTCTTCCACGAGAAGGGCTCCGACGCCTGGTTCACCGACGCTCCCGAGAGCTACCTGGGCGAGGCCTGCGTCTGCCCCAAGTGCGGCGGTCATCACCTCAAGGCCGATAAGGACATTCTCGACGTGTGGTGGGATTCCGGCGTTTCCTGGAAGGCCGTCTGCGAGTACCGTCCCGAGCTGGAGTATCCGGCGGACGTGTACCTCGAGGGCTCCGACCAGCACCGCGGTTGGTTCCAGAGCTCGCTGCTCACCTCGGTGGGTGCCAACGGCCACGCACCGTACAAGGCGGTCGTCTCGCAGGGCTTCACGCTCGACGGTCAGGGCCGCAAGATGTCTAAGTCGCTCGGCAACGTCATCGACCCCAACAAGGTCTGCGACGAGATGGGCGCCGACATCATCCGCCTGTGGGTTGCCTCCGTCGACACCAGCTCCGACGTTTCCATCGACCACGAGATCCTCGCTCGTACGTCCGATGCCTACCGTCGTTTCCGCAACACGCTGCGCTTCCTGCTCTCCGAGCTCGAGGGCCAGTTTGAGCCCGAGACCGACGGCGTCGCCTTTGCCGACCTGCTGCCGCTCGACAAGCTCATGGTTGCACGTCTGACCCAGGTCCAGGCCGAGGTCGACGACGCCTACGCCAGCTACGAGTTCCCGCGCGCCTACCGCGCGCTCTACGACTTCGTGGTTACCGAGCTCTCCAACGTGTACCTCGACGCCCTGAAGGACCGTCTGTACTGCGAGAAGCCCGGCTCGCTCGAGCGCCGCAGCGCCCAGACCGTGCTCGCCGAGCTCTTCTCGATGCTCATGCGCGACCTTCAGCCGATCCTGTCCTACACGGTCGACGAGGCCATGGCCTATGCGCCCGCCGGCTGCGTCGATCACCAGAAGTACGCCGCGCTGCTCGATTGGTACAAGTCGCCCATCACGGTCGACGAGGCCAATGAGTTTGAGGGCGTGCTCGAGGCTTCACTCGAGCTCCGTAGCGC
>JAXKGH010000033.1:0-41023 GCA_036550475.1 Collinsella sp.
CGCCCTCGGGTGGCAGACCATTTGACTGAATAGGAAAGAAAGGAAAAAATAGGAAAGAAAGGAAAGGAGACTTATGACTGAAACCATCTTCTCCCCCTCATTTGGAAATCGCCCATCCTATCTCGTCGGGCGCGAAACTGTAATTTCGACATTCATATCCGGCCTTGAGCAGGAACCGGGCAATCGCGACCGAGCCATGCTCATGCTTGGACAGCGAGGCAGCGGCAAGACAGTTCTTCTGTGGGAACTTGCCGACCGCGCACGCAAGCTCGGCTTTGTTGTCGCCACGCCTACCGTAGCCTCCGAGGATATGCTCGAGCGCATTGTCGAGAAAATCCAAGAAGCAGGCAAACCTTACGTCAACAAACGCCGCCTTCCCAAACTCGCGAGCGGCAGCCTAAGTGTTTTCGGGCTCTCGGCAGGCCTCGAGTTCACACGAGACGTGCAGGAGACCAAGAGCTTTCAGTTCAAGCTCACGCAGCTCGCGCGCAAACTGACCGAGCAGGGGCACGGCATCCTCATCCTCATCGACGAGCTCCAAGCAAATTCACCCGAGATCAGACAGCTCGTCACCGCCTATCAAGAGCTGGTCGGCGAACGACTCAACGTCGCGCTCGTCATGGCGGGCCTTCCGGGAGCCGTCTGCGCAACACTCAATGACCGCGTGCTGACATTTCTCAACCGCGCTCGAAAGGTCACGCTCGAGCCACTTTCGGTCGGAGATGTCGATACCTATTACCAGCGGGCTTTCGATGAGCTCGGCCTTGATATTCCAAGCGATCTTCGCCTCCGTGCCGCTCGCGCAACCCAAGGCTCGCCCTATATGCTGCAACTCATCGGCTATAACATCGCCAATCGCTGCAGGACAGGCGAACGTGCGACGCAAGGGTTAATCGACGGAGCCATCGAGGCGTCGAAAGTCGATTTCGAAAACGATGTGTGCGAAACGACGCTCGCCGCGCTGTCAGACCAAGACGTCGCGTTTCTCTCCGCAATGACTGATGACGAAGACGCTGTGTCTCGCATTTCTGATGTTGCGAAGCGCATGTCAGTCACACCCGACTATGCGCAAAAGTATCGCCGGCGCCTCATCGACGCCGGCGTTATCGAGCAGGCGCGCCGCGGCTACGTGCGCTTCGCCGTCCCCTATATGGCCGATTACCTGCGCAGCCAGCTCTAGGCAACCACCGCAAAGGGGACAGGCACCTTTGTGGTGGGTTGGGCCCGCTTGTCTCGATCTGTAACAGTTAGGCCGTCAAAACCGGGCTTGGCGTTACAGATTGAGATTGTTCGGGCGGCCCCCGTGGTTCGTCTTGATCTGTAACAGATAGAGACGATTTAGCGCGCCAACTGTTACAGATTGAGACGGAAGACCCTAGTCCACGGTGATGTCGAGGTTCTTGCCGACGAGACCTACGTAGCCGCCCTCGGCAGCCTTGGGACTATCTGCGTGGCAGAGAACCCACTTGTCGGCCTTCCAGTAGCAGTAGCTATCACCGGCCGCGGGCATGTCGGCCGCAGCCTCGGGGCGCGGACCGTTGGTGCCGGCGGGCAGCGCAACCATCACCTGGAAGCCACCGTCGTCGACCATGCACGGCGTGTAGTGCAACGTGGTGGCGTAGACCTCGACGAGCGTGCCGGCGGGCGCGCGGAACGCCTTGACCTGCGCGGTGTCGAGCTTGCCGTCGACAATCTGCTCACGCTTGGCGAGCAGCAGAATAAAGTCGCGAGCACCCAGGTTGAACTCGCTCGCGCGGTGATACTCCAAGCAGTTGAGCTTCGTGTTGTGGCCGTTGCACCAGCCCAGCTGGAAGGGGCGGCCGCCGTACATGAGCAGACCGAGCGTGTCGGCACCTTCGACCTGTTCCAGCTCGGGCGCGGAGGCCACATACTTGCTACCCTCGGGAATGGGCGTGGCGGAAAGTGCCTCGACAAGCGGAGCTGTCAGGCTGGAGGGTACGTCGTCCCACACGCGGCCGTAGGACTTGAACTCGGGATCGGTAACAGAGTAGATATGCATGTTCGCTCCTGTTCGTAAATGTGACTATATAAACATTCTAGAACATTAGCCGTCTTTTGATGGAGTCAATACCGCAAACAACACGCACCAGAGTCACATGGGCAAAAGGGCGGCGTGTATTTTACTTAGCCGAGATAGCCCTTAAGGAACTCAATGACACCCGAGCACCAGTGATCAGTTTCCGGCGCATGAGGTTTCATTAACGCATGTCCTCCTTCTGGATACACAATCTCCTCGTGGTGCACCCCAGCCGCATCCAGTGCGTCAACCATCTTTCCGAGATTGCCGGGCGATACGACATCATCGTCGGCGCATTGCCAAAGATATGTCGGCGGATACCGTTCCCACACATGTTGATCAATGCAGAAATCATCAATCGCATCGTGCCCAGCTCCACCGCACACCGAATCAAGAAATCTATGGTCTGACGCACATTCGGACTCATGAAGGTCAATCGGGGCGTAACACAGAACCAAAGCTTTTGGCGGCTCGCATCCGTAAGATGCAAACCCCTTGTTATCCGTCCCCCACTCGGCGGTCAAATGCGCGCCAGCGGAAAAACCGATAAGCGCATATTTTTTGTCCACATTAAATCGCGTTGAATTCTCGAGGACAAAACGGACTGCGCGATTAAGGTCATCGATCGGACGCGGCATCAGCGGCTCGACCCTCACCCTGTATGACAACACAAACACGTTATAGCCCGCATCGTTGAGCTCGGGAGCAACGGGAAAACCTTCCATTTGGTGACAAACGCTCTGATAGCCCCCACCCGAAATCGCGATAACGAATGGCGCCCCCGGTCGCCCCGGAAAGAAAAACAGCTTTGCGTTGCGCCGGGTCGGATCGCGAATACAATCGGCTTCATCCCAAATATCGTATGCAACCTGCCTCCCGTCATCCGCAAGCTCAACAATCCGATTCAACCCGCGCAGGACACGAGTAACTTCATACGGATTAGTGTCGGAATTCAAATGGGCCGCGATGGGCTTATTCCACATGCGCTCCCAAGTTGAAGGTCGGCAAAGCATGAGATGCTCACCGAACCCAGCGAACTCAGGAAGAAGTGCGATTTCTCCAAATGTCATATCGGCAGTAATTGTCATAACCAGTCACTCCAAAAACGAGGTGGGCTCGCGCAGATCAATCGCAAGCCCACCATATGCAATCTGCCGCGGGGTTTTCAGCAGCTTACATTCCGAATAATTGTCTATTCCGCCGACGTGTCTGCATCAGGGCGATACATGATGTAGACGAGGACGAAGGTAAGAATAAAACCAACGACATTGCAAAGGATCGCACCAATAAGGCTGCTCATATCACCGGAAGGATTCATGTAGCCGGGGAAGCTGAAAATACCACTCGACGTCATAACGAACGTGCGGGTATTGAAGATAGCCGGGATAACAGCGCTAATTGCACCAGAAATCATGGAAGCGACGATGATCTTCTTGTGCTCCAAAACTATGCCGTACAGGGCAGGTTCTGTAATTCCGCACAGGCTCGTAATGGCACAGCTGAATCCAAGGCTCTTTTCGCTCGGATCCTTCGAGCGGAAAGCAAACGCCAAGCAAGCGCCGACGACACCCATGCTACCGCAAAGAAGTCCAAGGATAGGGTCGGAACCGACGGTCATAATATTGTTGATGGAGATCACAATGAGGGCCCAATGGAGTCCAAGAGGAATCATGACGAGGCCAAATATCGGTCCAAGAATAACGCCGCAAAGAATGGGGCTGAACTGATAGACCGCCAGTACGGCAGTCGCAAGCAAGGAGCTCGCCTGTTGGATAACCGGGCCAACCACAAGAAGCGAGATGGGGGCAGCAATAGCAACTGTCAGGAACGGAACGAGTGCAAATGCCAAAGCATCGGGAAGAACCGCACGCAGCCACTTATAAAGAACGGATGCGAACCAAGCCGCCACGATAGCGGGAAACACCGTCGAGGCATAGCTCACCATCGTGAACTTCATGCCGAACAAATCCAGCGCATCACCAGCTCCAGCTGCGGCAACAAAAGTCGGGTAAAGCAGGATTGCACCGAGCACCGCACCGATATATTGATCGATTCCAAAGAATTTGGCCGCAGACGATCCGACGAGAACGGGCAAGAAATACATGCTGGCGTTTCCCATGCCGTACAGCAGGGTATAAATTCCGCTCTCAGCGGAAACGACACCTGCCGTCGTCAGGATACTAAGGACGGCGTTTATCATTCCGCATGCAATCAAGGCGGGAAGAACGGGCATCATGATGCCGCTGATCAGCTTCATCAGCTTTCCCAGAAAACCTTTGGTCTCGCCTTCATCTGCCGCGGACTTCCCGGTGTCAACCCCGGTTTCCTTTGCAACGATTTCGTAGACCTTATCGACCTTGGGCCCCACAATCACTTGGTATTGCCCTGCTGAATGGCGAATATCGATCACACCATCGATTGCCTTGACTTTTGCATCATCTACGATGCTTTCGTCCTTAAGATTGAACCTTAAACGAGTCATGCAGTGGGCTACAAATGTAACGTTTTCTGCACCGCCCACCATCTCGAGAATCTCGGCAGCGAGCTTGGTTGTATCTGCCATAAATACCATTTCTCCCATGTTGTGTTTTATATGTAACCATCGGCAAAGCGCGCGCCTTCGCCGACCAATTACCTAGCTTTCGATGCGATTCGATTGATATGCATCATCAGATAGAGTCTTTCTTCGTCTATAAGTTCTTGGCCCGTCAGCCGGCTGAGAACAGAAGCGATGTCATCGGCGCACGCCGATGCCACCGGATATTCATCTTTGAGCGAGAGATACATCTTGCGGTTGTCGCTTACGATACTTTCGCCAGAGTTCAACCTATTGAATAGGTACTGAAGGTGGGTTGCGAACCTTGCATAATCGAAGCCCTCCCGATCAACTTGAATACCAAGCCGTCTTTCAACAGCAATAGTTGATTCTTCGAGAACGCGATCGTAAACGTCCGTGCCAAACTCTTCAGCCAGCTCACATGAATCCGAATCGGCCATGTTATTGATAAACGCCATGGCAATTCCAACTGTCTCATGAGCGGGAAGCCTAACATTGAGACGTTTCCTGATTATTCGAAGCGCGTACTCGCCGATTTTGAATTCGACGGGATATTGTTGGCGAACATCAAAAGACAAGGGCATATGGACAACAATGTTTTGCTCCTTGCGCTTAATTGCATACGCGATATGGTCCGCAAGAATAAACGGCAAATAAGGGCTTACTTCATAGGGAAGCAGTCCTGTCGACATATCAATAACATCCGAGGTCAGCTCGAGAAGTTCATCCGAGACTTCATCAATGAGAGCGATGTAGCGGGAACTAACGTTATAGAACGTTCGTTGAATCTCCGAGAGCGGTAATTCATCGCCAACGTCCTTAAACCCCAGGCCACGCCCGAATGCCACCAGCTGCCTGCCATTTCCGTCGATGCAGAGGACAGCGCTGGTGTTAATTCGTTTAACGATTTCCATGTGTCCCCCTTAAACAAAACAAGGCTCCCGAAGCAGAATCCGACAATCAATGTCGACAGATGCTGCTTCAGGAGCCTTGCCTGAATATCACTCTGGTTGCCAGTTTAAGCGAAACACCGTAAATGACCTCGTGTAAACATTACTAAACAGTTAAACGGTCGATATCTCCATGTGAACGGTTTAGAAGCAGAAGGCAATCCTTACGCCTGCTGGTAGTGCAGGTGCTTCTCGTCGATATCGGCCAGGTCGCGGTCGAGGTAGCGGCGCGCGAGCCAGTTTGCCATGGGAAGGTTCTGGTCCAGGTAGTTGCCGCACTCCTCGGGAGCGGCACCGGGGACATCGCCCTCAAAGTCGGCGACGAACTCAAAGAGCTCGCGCACGAGCGGCAGGACCTCCTCGCTCGTCACCTCGCCAAACACGACCAGGTAAAAGCCCGTGCGGCAGCCCATGGGGCCAAAGTAAACGATACGGCTCGACCACTCGGCATGATTGCGAAGGAAGGTCGCACCCAGGTGCTCGATGGTGTGGCACTCAGCCGTGTTCATGACCGGCTCTTTATTGGGCGTGGTCAGACGCAGGTCAAAGGTGGTGACGGCAGCGCCGGTCGCCGGATCGCGGTCGATGCGACTCACGTATACGCCGGGCTCAAGCAGCAGATGATCGACAGAAAAGCTCGCAATGCGCTCCATGGCAGATCCTCTCGATAGTCAATTTGGGACGGGGCTCTTTTAGCTGGTTCGAATGGTCACACCAATCATACCAGTCAAAAAAGCCCCGTCCCAAATTAGCCACCTGGGACGAGGACCGATGATTATTTGATCCCCGTCCCAGAAAAATCATGCTAGGCGGTGTACGAGATAGTCGCGGCCACCGCATGGCGCCAGCCGGCGATCTTTTTGGCTCGCTCGTCAGCGGGCATCGACGGCTCCACGATGCCACGGGCGCCGTAGACGTCGACGACATCGCGCGTATACATGCCCAGCGCGATACCGCAGGCCCAAGCCGCGCCCAGACCGCTCATCTCGTCGTTGCTCGCAATGCGGATGGGCGAGCCGACCAAATCGCTCTCAAACTGCATCAGGTACGCGTCGCGCGTGGGGCCGCCGTCAACACGAAGCTCGGCAAGCGCCGCGCCCGAATCCTCAACCATCGCATCGATCACGTCGAAGATCTGATAGGCGATCGACTCGTCGGCGGCCTTTACGAACTCCGCGCGACCCGTGGTGCGCGTCATGCCAAAGACGCAGCCCTCGGCGTCGCTCGCCCAGTGCGGCGCACCCAGGCCGGTAAACGCCGGCACAAAGTAGACGCGGCTCGCCGGGCTGGCGGCATAGCACAGGTCGGTGACCTCTTCGGGGTTATTGATGAGCTCCAGGTCGTCGCGCAGCCACGTCTTGACGGCGCCGGCGTAGCTCACGTTGCCCTCGAGCACGTACTCGGTCACGCCGTCCATGCGCCACGCAAGTGAGCTCGAAAGCCCGTGCGAGCTGGCGACGAACTCGTCGCCGACGTTCATCATGACCGAACTGCCGGTGCCATACGTCGCCTTGGCCATGCCGCGGCTGTGGCAGCCCTGTGCAAACAAGGCCGCATGGCTGTCGCCGAGCACGCCGTGCACAGGCACGGGCGCCGGCAAAAAGCCGCCCAGGTCCGTTGTACCGAACAGGCCGTCGGAATCGGTCACCTGCGGCAGGCAGGCAGTGTCGATGCCAAAGGCCTCGCACACCGGCTCGCTCCAGCAGCCGCGGCGCAGGTCAAAGAGCTGCGTACGGCTGGCGTTGGACCAGTCGCAGCGGAACTCGGCGCCGCCCGTGAGCGTCCAGACCACCCAGGCGTCAATCGTGCCAAGGCAAAGCTCGCCCGCCGCAGCGGCCTTAGCAGCCGTCGGCACGTTTGCGAGAATCCAGGCCATCTTGCCCGCCGGATAGTAAGGCGAGAGCACCAGGCCCGTCGTGTCGCGCACCAGCTCGGTCACGCCCTCGCGGGCGGCCAGCTCGTCACACAGTTCACGGGCGCGGGCGCACTGCCACACCACGGCGTCGCACAGCGGCTCGCCCGTCGCACGGTTCCAGGCAACGGTGGTCTCACGCTGGTTGGAAATGCCAATGCCGGCGACGTCGGCCGGGTCGACCCCGGTCTCCTCCACCACGGCGCGCGCCACGGCCAGAACGTTGGCCGCGATCTCGGCCGGATCATGGCTCACCCAGCCGGCCTCGTTGACGATCTGGCGATGCGCGCGGTCGGCACGATGAATCAGATGGCCGCCCTCGTCCACCAGCAGCGCCTTGGTGCCCTGCGTGGACTGATCGATTCCGATGATGTAGTTGCTCATGTACTCTCCCATTCCTTCCGCCAAAGCAAAGACAGCCCGGCGGACAAGGAGCGAGCGGCCGCCAAGTGCCGCAGATTGCCGTGAAAGAGGAGCGCCGCGTACTTTGTGTACGCAAGCGACGGTTTGAACGGCAAGGTGCGGTGCTTGGCGGCCGCGCAGCGTCTGTTTCTACTAGTTGCCGAGGAAGTCGGCGACCGTCTTGGCAATACCTTCGCCGGTGAGGCCATAGTGCGCGAAGACCTCGGGCGAGGTGCCGGTGATGACCGGCGCGTCGGGCAGGGAGAGACACTTGACCGGACGCGGGCAATGCTCGCCCACCACCTGCGCGACCATAGAGCCTAGACCGCCGAAGGGGCTGTGCTCCTCGACGGTCACGACGGCGCGCGTGGCACCGGCGGCCTCAATCACGGCCTCGGCGTCGAGCGGCTTGACGCAGTACATGTCGAGTACCGTTGCCGAGATGCCCTGCTCGGCCAGCAGGTCGGCAGCGTCCACGGCATGGCGGACCATCTCGCCGGTAGCGACGAGCGTCACATCGGTGCCGCGGCGTACCCAGGTGGCGCGATCCATCTGGAACGGGCACTCGTCCTCGGTGTACACGTCCTCGACCGGGTTGCGGCCCACGCGGATGTAGGCCGGTTTGTTATCGGCGACCAGGGCCCGCACGAGCTCGGCGGTCTGGAAGCGGTCGCTCGGCAGATACACGCGCATGTTGGGAATTGCGCTCATGGCGGCGATATCCTGCGCGGAGTGATGGCTCATGCCCAAAGCGCCGTAGGACACGCCGCCCGAGATGCCGATGAGCTTGACGTTGGTGTTGGAGTACGAAACGTCGACCTTGCACTGCTCATACGAGCGCGTGGTCACAAAGGACGCCGGCGAGGCGGCCCAGGCCTTCTTGCCGCACGAAGCCATGCCGGCAGCGATGCTCACCAGGTCCTGCTCGGCAATGCCGACCTCGACGGACTGCTGGGGATACTGATCAAAGAACGGCGTGAGCGATGCGGAGCCGCGGGAGTCGGAGCACAGGACGACGATATCCTTATCGGTCTTCGCGGCCTCGAGCAGCGTGTCGCAGATAACCTTGCGATTGGCGATCTTGTTAGCCATTGATGGCCTCCTTATGGGCAGCGAAATCGGCGATGATCTGGGCATATTCCTCATCATTGGGCAGGTGATGATGCCAGGCGGCCTTGTCCTCCATAACAGGCGAGCCATAGCCCTTCACCGTGTTGAGGATGATGACCGTGGGCTTGCCGCAGGTCTCGGCCGCAAGCGTCAGCGCGGCGTCGATGGCCCGGACGTCGTTGCCCGGAATGGAGAGCACGTTCCATCCGAAGGCTGCCCAGCGCTCCTCCTGCGAGTCCTGCTTCATAACGTCCTCGGTGCTGCCGCTGATCTGCAGGCGGTTGCGGTCCACGAGCGCGCACAGGTTATCGAGCTGGTAGTTGCCGCCGCTCATGGCGCCCTCCCAGACCGAGCCCTCGGCAAGCTCGCCGTCGCCCATGATGGTGTAGACGCGATAGTCGCGGCCGTCCATCTTGCCGGCGAGCGCCACGCCCACGGCCACGGGCAGGCCGTGACCCAGCGAGCCCGAGTTCATCTCGATGCCCTTGAGCTTGTTGTTGGGGTGGCCGATGTAGGGGCTGCCGAACTTGGAGAAGCGGGCCTTGACGTCGTCGAGGTCAAGATAGCCCTCGTGGCAGAGCACCGCGTAGTAAGCCTCCATGGCGTGGCCCTTAGAGAGCACGAAGCGGTCGCGGTTGGGATCGTCGACGGTCTCGGGCGAAATGTTGAGGTGGTTGGCATAGAGGGTCATGAGGGCGTCAATCACCGACATGTCGCCGCCGATGTGGCCGCCGGCGCCAGCCATGATGATATCGACGCAATCGCGGCGAAGGTCCCAACGCAGGGACTCAAGCTCTTCGATAGTTGCCATTTCTACTCTCCTCGCAGGTAGGCTTTGACGTCTTCTTCAATCGGGTCGTATAAGTCGGGGGCAATGCCGATGTACTTGCACGCCTCATAGAGCACCGGCACCACGTTGGCGTGAATGGCGACGCAGTGGTGGATGTAGGGACCCTCGACGATCTTGGCCTCGAGGCGCTTGAGGTTGTCGACCTCGACCCACAGGTAGGTGCCCATGCCGGCCGGGCCGTCGATGCCGCGGGCGTTGCCCAGTAGCAGCGAGTACTCGCCGTTGTCACCGTCAAAGCGGGCAAGGGTGAGGTCGCCGTGCTTGGCCTCGGCCGTCAGCGCGCCGGGGTGATCGAAAGCCAGCGGGTAGGTGAGCTTGGGCTTGACGGCCGCGCAGCTGCAGGGCCAGGGGCCGCAATGCTGCAGCAGCTCGCCGTTCTCGTTATCGGGATGGCGCACGGTCCAGTCGGCGAACATGCCGCGGTGACGGCCCAGGTCGGCGGCCTCGACCATCAGCGCGGTGATGGCGCCGTGGATATCGGTCTCGCATACGATAGGAATGCCCATCTCGTTGAGGATGGCGTTGGCGGCGCAGGGCATAATGCCCAGCTCGTCCTGCAGAGCGTTCCAGCACTGAATGGCACCGGCGTTGCAGCCATACTTCTCGACCAAGCGCTTCATGGCGATGGCAAGACCGGCGACCGCGGGGACCTTGTCCTCGGGGATGCAGATCTCAAAGCTGTCGTTGATGTGGGCAAGCATGGCGGCCATGGCCTGCTCGTCGGCCTGGGCGTCGCGCACAGCCTGGACAAGTTCGGTCATGGGGATAGGCGAAAGCTGGATGTTGAACTTCTCGAGCAGCTCGCCCTCGTTGCACATGATCGACCAGAAGTCGAACGGACGGGTGGCCATCTGCAGGATGCGGGTGTGCTTGAAGGTCTTGACCACGTTGCAAACGGCCAAAAAGTCCCAAACGCCGCGCTCGAACTCGGGGTCGGTCAGGCGGCAGTTGGTCATGTAGGTGAAGGGAACCTGGAAGCGGCGCAGGACCTTGCCGGTGGCGAACAGGCCGCACTGGCTATCGCGCAGGCGTGTGCCGTCGGGCTCGGGGCGCTCGTCGCGCGGACCCCACAGCAGTACGGGTAGACCGAGCTCGCGGGCAAGGCGAGCGCAAACGTACTCGGTGCCAAAGTTGGCGTGGCACAGCATAATGCCATCGACGCCCTCGGCGCGGAATTTCTTGACGATGGGCTCGATATGGCTGTCGTCGAACAGCAGGCCCTCTTCATTGATGTCGTCGATATCCACGATGTCGACGCCGATCTCGCGCAGGCGATCAGCCGTCAGGCCGCGATACTTGATTGCGTCCGGCGCGCTAAAGATGCTGCGGCGCGTGGGCACAAAGCCGAGCTTGATCTTGTCCATGTACGTCCTCCCCTAATCACATGTTCAGTAAACAGACGCATGTTTCGTTTTGTTCTGTTTACTAAATGTTTTACTCTTTTGTTTAATAGTCTAGCGCGAAAGTCCCGTAAACGGTAGAGAAATCAGCCTAAACGGTATGTAAACAAACTGAACATACAAGGGAAACAAAAAGAGGGCCCCGAAGGACCCTCTATCTGTGACGTTCTGTGTGTTCGCCCGCGGCGCGGGCGCATCTAACGCGAGCAGGCGCCGCTCGGCCTAGAGCTCGCGCACGCTCTGGCGCTCGACAAAGTAGGTCGAGACGGCCGTCTTGCAGGTATAGCTCTTGGGGTTGCGGATGTTGCCCACCAGGCGGCGCACCGCGATCTCACCCACCTCGTGTTTGGGAACGTGCACCGTGGTGAGCGGCGGATTGGAGAACGCGCCCACGGACAGGTCGTCAAAGCCGATCATCGACACGTCGTCAGGCACGCGCACGCCATGCTCGTTGAGCGCACGCATGGCGCCCACGGCGAGTACGTCGTTCTCGGCGAAGAAGGCCGTCGGCAGGTCGTCGTGCGAGACGGTGTCGAGCCAGGCACCCATGTCGTGATAAGCGCCCTCGAGTGTGGTGCCCAGGGTGACATGCCATGCCGGATTGGGCTCAAGGCCCGCATCCTCAAGCGCTTGACGGTAGCCGCGCTCACGGTCCTTAAAGTTGCGGATGCGCAGGTCGCCCGCTAGATAGCCAATCTGCTTGTGACCTTTCTCGATAAGATGGTCAACGGCGCGCAGCACCGAATCGGTATTGGCGATGACCACGGCATCGAAGTACTGTCGATCGCTCCAGCCATCGAGCACGATCAGGTGGGCAGCAGCGTTGGCAAAGAGAGCGTAATCCTCCTCGCCCAGCTCGGTGCCCATCAGCACGATGGCGGCCGATGGATCGGCGATAAGGCCCTCGACCTGCGGGCGCACGGCGTCCAGGTCGCTAAAGTCGAGCGAGACAAAGCTCGTACTCATGCCGTGGCGGCGTGCTTGGCGCTCCACGCCCTCGATGACCGCAGGATGGAAGGTGCTCTCGTCCAGAATGGCGCCCGTTTTGCGCGCAAGCACAAACTGGATGCTCTCGAGCTGCGTCGACTGCTGGTAGCCGAGCGACTGCGCACACTCCAGGATGACCTTGGCGGTCTCCTCGCTCACGCTGCGCTTGCGGTTGAGTGCGTTGGACACGGTTGCGGGCGAAAAGCCGGTAATGCGGCTGATCTCGCGGACGCTTGCTTTAGCCATCGTTCCCCCTAGCAACGGTCGCGGCCGAGCATCGTGGCTTGACCGCCCGTGGCTCGGCAACTAAACGACCGCAAATTCAATCTAAACAGAATAGTAAATGTTTATTAGCTAGTTTAGCCTGTTGTCAAGCGAAGCGGCACAACTATTCCCCCAACGGGCGCATTTACTCGGTAGCTAATCTGGGACAGGGCTCTTTTGAGTGCTTTTGCCACCGGATGATTTTTCTGGGACGGGGATTAAAAAATCATTTTGGTGACGAACGGCGGAAGACCAGTCTTTTTGGGACGAGAAAATGATTTTTTAATCCCCGTCCCAGAAAAATCATCGCCAGAGTAGTTATTCGCAAAGGCGCATGGCTTCTTGCACGGCGCCATACAGGTTAGCGTCGTTGCCCAGCTCGGCCGCCTTGACCTGCGGCACAGGAATGCCAGCAAGAACGCCCTCATAGCCCTCAAGCGCCGCGGGCATCTGGTCACGAAGCGCGTCGATGAGCTCGGGGTGGCACGAAATGCCACCCGCGATCGCAAACACCTCGGGGTCGAGCACCGCCTGCAGGTTTACGAGCATGGCATCGAACGTGCATGCATAGCGGTCAAGCGCGCGCTGCGCCGCCTCATCGCCGGCCTCAATCCACTCAAAAACGCGGCGGCCGTCCACCGTGCCATCGGCAGGTAAGTCCTTCTCGGCCACGGCGAGATCGCGCAGCGCACGCCAGCCGCCTGTGCTCGAAAACATTCTGTCCCCGGACGCCGGCTGCCTCACGTCGTTGCGCAGAAAGCTAAACTCACCTGCAAAGCCATGTGCGCCGCGAAGCACGCGGCCATCGATAACGATGCCGCCGCCGATGCCGGTGCCGATAGCGAGCACGACGCCAGTGCGGCATCCGCGAAGGGCGCCCACTGCGTACTCGCCGAGCGCGCAGCATTTTCCGTCGTTGTTGACCGCCACCGGCATGTCAAACCGCTCGCGCAGCAACTTTCCCAGCGGACAGCCGTCCATGTAGGTAAGCGCGCCGCCGCGATGGATGGTGCCGTCCGCGTCATCCTCATAGATGCCGCCGGGTGCACTCACGCCCACGGCGGACACGCGATCGCGATACGGCTCGATAAGACCGGTCAGGGCCTCGACCGCTTCGTCTGCCGTAGCAAAATCGGTCGGCAGGCTGCCGCGCTCGCGGATGGAAAAATCCTCGCCCAGCACGGCCCACTTAACTGCCGTGCCGCCCACGTCGATGCCAAAATACTCTTTCATGCTGCCTCCGCTTCTGCGCCGATACGTCAATATCGGCAGACCATCCCGTCCATGCAAACACAGACAATTCCAGACAAGGCCAAGTATTTGGTTAACGGTCGCTTTTAGGCTGTAAACGGTGTTTAGTCTGTTTATAGCAGTTAATTCTATATATTACGCAATTATGCACTCATTTGGAACGAAGCAATTTAGCTAATTTACCTCAAGGGTAGTTAAAAAAGCCCCGTCCCAAATTAGCTACTTGAGACGGGGTGTAGGAAGCACTTAGCCCAAGACGTGAGCCATGCGTGCCTTGAACTCCGCGAGGAAGCGCGGGGCGTCCACGGTTAGCGCCACGAGTGCGCTCTTGTCCGGATCGGCCACGCGGCGCTCGTCGCAGATGGTGCGGCCACGATACTCGCCGAGCAGGTCAACGCGCAGGTTGCAGCCGAGTGCGCCCACGAGCGTGGGGTCGATCGCCACGGCAACGGCTAGCGGATCGTGCAGCGCACAGCCGCCAAGATAAGGCGCGTTCATCTCGTATGAGCCAATGTAGTGCTCGACCATGCCTGCAAACGCGCAGCCCGCCATGGTGCCCGAACCCGTCCAGCCGGCGATATCGCGGCGCGTCAGCACCACGCGATGCGTCACGTCCAAACCAACCATGGTGAGCTTGCGGCCCGAGCGCAGCACGGCGTCGGCGGCCTCGGGGTCGCTTGCCATGTTGGCCTCGGCGCCCGCGCTCACGTTGCCGGGCACGGTAAGGGCGCCGCCCATCACGACCACGCGGCCGATAGACATCATCGCCGCCGCATCGCGCTCAAGAGCAAGCGCCAAGTTTGAGAGCGGGCCGGTCGCCACGTAGACCAAATCGGGGCCATAGGTGCGTGCGGCATCGATCAGATAATCGACCGCCGCATTGCCATCGGCCGACGTCGCCCCAACCGGCTCATACGGCGATGCGGGCACGCTCGCGCCGCCAATGCCGTTTTTGCCGTGAATGAGCGTGGTGGACGCTGGCGGCGTATAGGGCTCGTTCGCCTTGATGGGACGATCGGCGCCCAGGTACACCGGCACCTCGGGTCGGCCCAACAGGTCGAGCACCGCCAGGCAGTTATGCGCCGACTGCTCGACACGCACGTTGCCAAAGCACGTGGTAATGCCGACGAGCTCCACCTCGGGGCTCGCGATGGCATAGGCGAGCGCCATGGCGTCGTCCACGCCCATATCCAAATCAAGGATCAGCTTCTTGGTTGCCATTGTTCTACTCCGCTTCTCCGTCTAAACCGTCTAAACCAAACTTACGTTCAACTTCGGCGCGCGTGGGAATCGATTGCTGAGCGCCCAGGCGCGATACCGTCACTGCCGAGGCGCGAGCGCCTGCGACCATGCACTCAAAAAGGGGCAAGCCCTGCAGCCGAGCCGCCGCAAGTGCGCCGATAAACGTATCGCCGGCGGCCGTCGTGTCGACCACCTCGCTAGAGAGCGCCGGCATGCGTAGCAGCCCTCCATCATCGCCGAGCGTAACCGATCCGGATCCGCCCAGTGTGATAACCGCGGCACCGACACCCTTAGCGAGCAAGGCCTTAAGCGCGGCCACGCAGCTCGCGTCACCCGTGGGCAAGATGCCCGTCAGCACCTGGCACTCGGTCTCGTTGGGACAAACCAAGTCGACCGCAGGCCACGCTCCCGCCGGCAGGTCGCAGGCGGGCGCCGGATTAAAGACCGTATAGAACCCCAACCCGTGGGCGCAAGAGAGCGCCGCAGCCGTTGCCATCAGGTCGCATTCGCCCTGGGCGATAAAGACGCCGCCGGCAGCCGGGGCGAGGTCGCAGATATCGGCGTCAAGCTCGTCAGCCACCAGATAGCGCAGCGCGCAGGCCACGTCCTCGCCCGAAAGCGCATGGTTGGCGCCCGGCGACAACACGATGCGGTTATCGTTCTCGCAGCGAATGATAGTCGCGGTGCCAGTCTCCACGTCGTCGCGACGCGCCACAAACTCAACGCCCACGCCGGCATCTTGGAGTCCCGCCACCAGTGCATCGCCAAATGCATCGCGCCCGACGGCGCCGATCATGCACGTGCGCGCACCCATGCGCGCGGCGGCCACAGCCTGGTTGGCACCCTTGCCGCCGGCGTTGGTGATAAAACCGCTACCGCCGACGGTCTCGCCCGCACGCGGCATGCGCTCACACGCCACCGAAAGGTCCATGTTCATGCTGCCGAACACCGCAACGATGCCGCGATCTGCCATGGAAACCTCCTCATCTGCGGGCTTTATGCCCACCGTCGGCCGTCAATCGTATGCTTTCGCACTCTATAACTTTAGTTCACTTTGATGTGAACGCGCGCTTGAGGTTGCGCCAGCAGCAAGCATTCACAGGAGCGGGCAGCTACAATGAATACGTGCTGATTTTTCTCGTCATTGGATGATGTTTTATGGAACAATTCCCGCAATCGAGCTCACGCGGCCCGCGCCGCGCGCCCGATAACCAGGCGCCGCGCGAACGCCCGCGCACTGAACGCCGCGCAGGCGACCCGCGACGCACCGCGAGCCCCCATCGAGCACCCGCCAACAAAGCGGACCACGCCAGCGCCGCCGCCGCGGACCAGACGCCCACTCGTCCCAAATCTCGTTACATTCCCGCCCTCGACGGCCTGCGCACGCTCGCCGTTGTCGCGGTGGTGCTCTATCACCTCAATCTTACGTGGGCTCAGGGCGGCCTGCTCGGCGTCACGATCTTCTTTGTGCTTTCGGGCTATCTAATCACGCGCCTGCTGCTCAACGAAGTCGCCAAGACCGGGCGCATCGACCTCAAGAGCTTCTTGATTCGCCGCATCCGCCGTCTGTTCCCCGCCGTAGTGACCGTCGTGGTGGTTACCTGCGCGCTGTGCACGATCTTTAACCACGTGATGCTCACCAAGATGCGTCCCGACATCCTGCCGTCGCTGCTGTTCTTCAACAACTGGTGGCAGATCGCGCAGGACGTCTCGTACTTCAACGCCTTGGGCGACCCCTCGCCGCTCACGCACTTTTGGTCGCTCGCCATCGAGGAGCAGTTCTACCTGGTTTGGCCGCCGCTGCTGCTTGCCATGGTATCCATGCACATGAGCAAGCCCAGCACGCGCCGCGTGGTTCTGGGCTTGGCTGCGGTTTCCGCCATCGCCATGATGGTGCTCTACAACCCTGCCGCCGACCCCAGCCGCGTGTACTACGGCACCGACACCCGCGTGTTCTCACTGCTGCTGGGCGCCTGGATGGCCTTTATCCCCGATCGCGACCTGGCGCCCGTGCGCCTCGCGCATCGTCTGGGGCTCGACCGCCTGGTTGGCGCCGCCAGGCACGGAAAGAATGCCGAGAACAAACAGGGTACGAAGGCCGACAACGCAGCCGAGACTGCCCCAGCCCAGCCGAGCGCGCTCGTACGCTTTTGGTCCTCACCCGCATCCATCGATGTGTTGGGCGTCGTGGGCCTGGTTGGCCTTGCCGCCATGGTCGCGCTCACCAACGGCTACACGGCATTCCAGTATCGCGGAGGCACGCTGCTGTGCTCCATCCTTACGCTCATGGTCATCGCGGCCTGCGTGCAGCCCCAAGGTCTGGTGGTCCGCGCGCTATCCGCCGAGCCGCTCGTATGGGTTGGCAGGCGCTCCTACAGCATCTACCTGTGGCACTATCCGCTGTTGCTGCTCATGAACCCGGTCGCCAACATCAACGATACGCCCTGGTGGCAGTACATTTTGCAGGTACTGCTGGTGGTCGCCGTGGCCGAGTGCTCCTACCGCTTTATCGAGACGCCGTTTAGGAAGGGCGTCTTCGGACGCACCGTCTCCGAGTTCCGCGATGGCACCACCACGCCTGCCAATTGGGTGCGCGCGCATATTCCCGTTTGCGCCGCCTGCGCTGTCGTACTGGTCGTTGCACTGGGCGGCTTGATCTTTGTGCCCGAGACGTCTGCACTCAGCGGCGAAGGTGCCGAAGTCCTCAACAAAGAAGCCAAGAACACCGCGCCCACCGACCAGCAGGCGGCCGACGACACCGACAAGGACAACGACGGCTTCCCCGATGGCTCCTACGATCTGCTTATGATCGGCGACTCCGTGTCGCTGCGTGCCGTAGACACCTTTGACGGCGTGTTCCCGCACAGCCATATCGATGCCGAAAAGGGCCGCCAGTTTGATGCGGGCCGCGCGACATTTGAGGGCTATATCCAGCAGAACCTTGCCGGCAAGATCGTGGTCTTTGCACTGGGCACCAACGGCTTGGTAACCGACGACCAGATCGACGCCATCATGGACGATGCAGGAGATAAGCGTATTGTGGTGTTTGTGAACACGCGCAGCCCGCAGCCGTGGGTTGGTTCGACCAACCAGGCCATTGACAACGCTGCCTCGCGCTACAAGAACGTGCGCATTGTCGACTGGTACGGATACAGCGCCAACCGAAATGACCTGTTCGACGGCGATGGCACGCATCTGTCGACCACTGGCGTGACAGAATACCTCAACTTGATTCACGACGCCGTTAAGAAGGACCTTCCCGTGCACCCCGAGGACCACGTCAACGACCCGCAGCCGGCAGCGGTCAAGTCTGCCACCGACGCACTCGTCAACGCACTCGCCTTCAAGCCGCACAAGCTGGGCGCTGACAAGTAATCCAGCAGCTAGGGACGTTCCTTTTATGCCGGCACCCGGGGACACTCCCGCGACAAGCAAAAGCCGCCCCTGGGCTGTCAATTCCAGTCCAGGGGCGGCTTCGTAACAACATGCCAAGGGGCTGTGGGCAAAAAAGGGCAAATATGAGTACTGTTACCATTTTAGTAACAGGCAAAACCGCCCAAAAAGCCGTCCGAGCGACCCCTGTAAACTCCTAGAGCGGCCAACCTGACTGGTTCAATGCCTGTTGTGGCGAATTTTAATGAACACACTCTAGATTGTGTACAGTATCTTTTTGCACATAAATGCCATCGCCTTAGCAACAGTACTCATATTTGGCATTTTTTGTCCACTGCCACATAACTAACGCCCTATAGCGGGCAAAAAACAGGCCGCAGTCCATCGCTGCGGCCTGTTTGGAGTCCAAAAGAGGCGCTAAGCGCTGTAACCCATCGCCTGCAGAACAAACATGACGACCGTCAGCACCGTAATCACACCGATAGTCGCCCAAGTGAGCACATTCCACACGCGGCCGTTGCGGTTAGTGCCCATAATGTGACGGTCAGCGGCAATAACCACCTGGAACACCAGAACCACGGGCAGCAGCACGCCATTGATGACCTGCGAGGTCATCATAATCTGGAACAGATCGACGCCGGGCATAAGCACCAGCACGGCAGAGATACCGATGATGGCCGTAATGATGCCGCGATAGACCGGGGCCTCGTCCCAGCTGCGGTCGGCACCGCGCTCCCAGCCAAATGCCTCGCAGATAGCGCTCGACGTAACGCCCGGCAGCACGCAGGCGGCCAAGAAGCTCGCCGCGACCAGGCCCGAGGCAAACAGTACCGTGGACCACTGACCCGCAATAGGCTCCAGCGCGCGGGCAGCATCGGCGGCATCGCTAATCTGAATACCCGCCGGGAACAACACCGTACCGGTCGTGATGATAATAAAGCCGGCAATGACATCGGCAGCAAGCGAGCCGCTCACGGTATCGATGCGCTGCAGCACGATATCGTCCTCGCCCGCGTTCTTATCGACCACGTTGTTCTGCGCCAAGAAAATCATCCACGGCGCGATGGTGGTACCGATCGTTGCGACCACGAGCGACACGTAGCTGGGGTCATTTTGAATGTTGGGCACGACCAGGTCGACCGCGACCTCACCCCAGTTGGGGCCAGCCATAAACGCGGCGACGATGTAGGTCACGAACACGCAGCTTACCAGCAGCAGAATCTTCTCGATGCGCTGGAAACTCCCCGACATGGTAAGCATCCACACCAGCAGCGCCACCAACGGCACCGAGATGCTCGCCGGCACGCCAAAGAGGGCAAGGCCGCTCGCAATACCCGCAAACTCCGAAATGGTCACAGCCGTGTTGGCGATCAACAGCGCCGCCATAGCAAGTACACTCTTGCGCACGCCAAAGCGCTCGCGAATGAGCGATGCCAGGCCCTTGCCCGTCACGCAGCCGCAACGCGCCGCGGTCTCCTGCGTCACGATGAGCAGCACAGTCATGACGGGAAGCATCCAGAGCATCTTGTAGCCATAGCTGGCGCCCGCGCTGGAATACGTTGCAATGCCGCCGGCGTCATTGCCCGAAAGCGCCGCCAACAGACCGGGACCCATAGCGCCAAAGATGGCCGCGATGGTCAGCTTTTGCTTGGTGCCCGACTTTTGCTTGGTATTTTGCACGCGACCACCTAACCCATGACTGACATGGCGAGCAGCACCGCGGCGATGCAATACGCCACACACGAGATCATGACGGCAATGACGTTCATGGCGGTGCCCGACGTGTTGAGGTCATGCTCGTCACGCCAGAACAGCACCATCAGGTAAATCACGGCGCTCATGTTGCCAACCAGGCAAATGATGGCAGCGATATTAAAACACCCGGTAAAGAGTTGCTCCTCAAACATGGGCGCATCGGGGAACGCGGCGGTGCGCACCAGCTGGGCGCACAGGTAGGTCACGAGTGACAGAATCAGGCCCATGCCCGTGCTCTGGAAGAAGAATCCCAGATACGGCTTGGGCTCGTCGTCGTGACCGTCATACTCCAGGAAGTAGTTCTTGACGAACGACACCATGCGCGAGGCCGCCAGCAGCACGAGCGGCATGGCGCACATGGGGAACACCACCAGATGCGCGGAGCCGAGCGCCGTTCCCAGCACGGTCGCCATGATGCACGACGCGATGCCCCATACAACAACCCAGTACTGGCGATGCACGAACCAGCTGAGCACATTCGTCGAGTCATCGGACGCGCTGTCGCCCGAGCCGACACCGGCGATCTGCAGGTCCTCCTGATGCTCCTCGGCGATAACGTCCATGGCGTCGTCGAAGGTCACGATACCCAGGATGTGGCGGTTCTCGTCGCAGACGGGGATGGCGACCAGGTCATACTTGGTCATCTCGTCCGTTACGTCTTCCTGGTCCTCGTCGGGCGACACATAGACCAGATCGCGATAGGCGAGCTGGCCCAGTGTGGCGTCGCGGTCGGCCACGATCAGCGTGCGCAGCGAAAGCACGCCCGTCAGCATGCCGCTCGGATCCTCGGTATAGACGTAGTAGACGCTCTCAAAGTCCTCGTCGAGCTTGCGAATCGCCTCGATGGCATCGCCGACCGTCGCCGTGGCGGGCAGCGAGACAAACTCCGAGGTCATGATGCGGCCGGCGGTGTTGTCCTCGTAGCCCAGCAGATTACGAATCGCCTTCTCCTCCTTGACGCCCATCAGGCGCAGGAGCTTCTCGGCCTTCTCGTAATCGAGCTCGTCGATCAGGTCGGCTGCATCGTCCGGGTCCATCATGGCCAGCATCGACGATGCGTCCGTGTCGGACAGGCCCTCGAGCATCTCGGTCATAAGCTCGTCGTCATCGAACTCCGAGATGGCCTCGGCGGCCTGGGCAGTATCGAGCTGCGCAAACACCTGCGCACGCAGGCGCGGGTCGAGCTGCTCGATAATGTCGGCGATGTCGGCAGGGTGCAGCTCACCGAGCGTCTTGTGCGACACCGAGAGTTGAATGTTCTTGGTCGAGCGGTCGAGCAGGTCCATGTAGGACCAAGCGATGATGTCCTCACTGAGCGGCTTGCCCAGGTGCTTCATAAAGCCTTCGACGATATGCTCGAGCGCGGGGCTGATGGCGCGCAGCAGACCGCGGGCGCCGACCTCGGCGCCCAGCAGGCGCAGCTGGTTTTCGCCCGACATGGAAAACTTGATGTCGTTGACGCGCACGACCTTCATGCCCTGCGTGTCGACAATCTGCTTGTTGAGCACGTCGCGGGCAAGCAAGAGTTCGGTCGGCTGCAGGTACGAAAAACGGATTTCGGTGGCCGGCGACTTAAGGTGTACGCCCGTCTCGTCGATACGGTCGACCCATTTGCGCCAGCTGATCATAAACGGCGTCTTGCCGGGGCCGCGGAACGCGAGCGACGTCACGTGTGGAAAAACTTCGCCGGTAGCAATGCCAAAATCGTTCACAACGCCGAGCTTTTCGCCGTCGACGTCCAAGACCGGCAATTTGAGCATCTCACTCAGATAATTCAATGGTGCTCCCCATCATTATTCCTCCGGACGCGACCGCGCGTGCGGCGTCCGGGGGCTTCTGGATATGTATACGCATGCGCGGGCGGCACGCCGCTCGACGCTTACACCCCGTGCATGCGCAAATAGCACCTGCATGGGGTCATCGACTGTATGGTCGAGGTTTGGATTTCACCTGTAACCTTTCTCTTGACCCTCATTAACCGCAGTAACTATAGCATCAGCATCGCCCTGCGGCATCGAATTTATGCGCTGCACATTGCAGGCATACCAAACGCTGACGCATCCGTGACATAGCTGTTGGGGACGTTCTTAAACGACTACCCAATGACTACTCTGTGGTGTCGTCGTCCTCGGCAAGTTGGGGGAACACGGCGTCCTTGGGCATGGCGACCTTCGTCAACGAGGTGAGCTTTTTGCTCAGCGACGTGTCTGTCTTGACCAGGTCGCTGAGCGTCACGATCTTGTAGCCGTCGGCGACAAGGCCGTCGATAATCTGCGGCAGCGCCTCGAGTGTCTGCTCGGCGCATTCGTCTCTATCGGTGAGCAGCACGATATTGCCCGGCGTCACCGAATCGAGCACCGTCGAGACCTGCTCGTCGGCACCGTTGAGCAGCCAGTCGCCCGAGTCAATATTCCACGAGACCACGGCGGAGACCAGGTCCATCGCATCAATCCAGTTTTGCTCGTCAAAGGCAGCGTAGGGAGCACGCAGCAGCATCGTCTTCACGCCGGTCGCCGACTTAATCGCATCGGTGCCTTTCGTGATCTGTTCGCGTACCGCCTCACGGTCCCGACCCTTGAGCGAATCGTCGCTGTAGCTGTTGGATCCGATCTCGCACCCGGCATCGACAATCGCCTTGGCCGTGGCAGGCGAGGCCTCGGCCGCATCGCCCGAAAGGAAGAACGTCGCGGTGACGCCCTTTTCCTTGAGCACCTGCAGGATCTGCTTGGTGGCGCCGCTCGGACCCTCGTCAAACGTCAGCGCCACGTACTTTTTGTTGCCCTTGGGCGCCACGCTGGCGCACGCAACGACGCAATCGGTGGCGGGCACAACCTCGCCGCGGTCTTGCGTCTTGCCCGACTGCTCACCAACCCACACCTCGGAGCGGCCCTGGACACCCCACGTCTGCACATACTCGATAGCGCCCGTACCCTCGACCTTGAGCTTGGGCTCGATAACCGTAGCCTGAACCTCGTGCTTCTCGTAGATGTTACGGCCATCCTTGACCGTCACCTTCTCGCCGCCCTCAAGTTCGCGGCTATCCCATTTGCCCTGCTTCACGCGCTTGCCGTCGACCTTCACCGACAGCTTTTCGCCCCCATGGCGCTTGAGCACGCTGTCATCGACGGCCAGCAGGTCGCCTGCGTCGTAGGTGTCAGTCAACTCCTGGTCGTCGATGAGATTCTGCAGCGTAGAGCCCACACGCACCGCGGTCTTCTGGCCGTTGAGCTCCACGTCCACACTGCGGTTGACGTAGCCCACGACGGCAGCGATAAACAGCACGAGTGCGCAACCCACGGCAATGAGCGCATAGGGCAAGCGAGACGAACGACGGGGCGTACGGCTGTTGCCGATGCGAGCGCTGCGGTCGCTAAAGCCGCGGCTATGGTTGAGATACATCGCGCCGGGCTTACGGTGACGCTTGCGCTGACCGCTGGGCAGCTGCCCCAGGTCGCGGCGCGCCGTCGGACGCGCACCCGAACGCCCGTTTAAGTTGGATCCGTTTTGGCGCATGTGCCCTCCCCCATAAACACAGCAAGCCGGAGCAACAGGTCTCCGGCTTGCCTCCCATCATTTGGTACGTCGCTATTTTGTAGCTTTTGACGAGCCTCCGCTCGCCTTTTGGTATTCGTCCTTAAAGGCCTTGAACATGCCGCGCGTCTTGCCGAGCTGCTTGCCCAGTGCGCGACTGCCCTTGTCCACGGCAACCGATCCCTTGTCGTCGAGCACCTTGGCGCCCTTTTTGACCTTGTCGCCCACCACGACGCTGGCCTCGGCGGCCTTGGCAGCCGCACCGCCCGAATACCCGAGCGACTTGACCTCGTCCGAAACAATCATCGCGCCGTCCGCATAGCCGCGCAGCATCGTCGGCGGCACCTGCGTGTCACCAACCAAAACACTCGAAGCAGCACCGGCGGTCACATAGAATGCCTGCACGATGCCCGAGCGTGGCTTGAACTCCACGTCCGAGCAATAGCCCACGACGTCGCCCGATTCCGTGCGCACGTCCATACCGACCCAGATGATGCAATCGTCCAGGTTGATGTCGAGGCGCTTGGCGGCGGCGGCATCGTAGGTGCCCTTGACGTCATCGACCGCGATGGCGCCCTCGTAGACACCAATGGCGTCGAGCGCTACGAATCGGTCGGGGCGCTCGATCATGCCCGCGATATCGGACTGGCGGACCATAAAGCCGACCACGCGCGTACTGCCCGGGGTAAAGACCGGAAAGTGAATCTTTCCGAGCTTTTTAGGGCTGCGCGGCGTGCCGTCCTTTTTGGTGCGCTTGTCCTCGGTAGGCTTGCGATAGATCTTGGCACCGACAAAATCCCCGGCGCGCATTATGCCTCGGTCGAGGGCTCCGCAGCCTCGGTATCAGCCTCGACGGCGTTCTCGACCACGACGTCGGCGGCAGGCGTCACGTTGCCGCCCGAAATGGCGTCGTTGAGCTGCTCGCGCAGCTGGTCCATGCGCTCGCGGGCCAGGTCGACCTTGGCGCGCAGATCGTCGGTCTTGGCGTCGACCATCGGGCCAAAGTCATTCACCGCAGCACGGGCCTCCTCGGCGCTGTGCTCGTAGGTGTCGCGCATATTGTCCCAGGCGTCGTTGGCGATATCGGCAGCCATGGCGCGGGTCTCGGCGCCCGAGCGCGGGGCCAGAGCAACGCCGACAATAGCGCCGGCAGCGGCACCAAAAAGTGCGCCGGAGACAAAGCTGAAAGTCTTACCCATGATCATTCCTCTCCTGCGGGCACGTCGGTGCCCACCGTTTGAATGCTGTCCATTATACCCGCAGCGCATCACTTGCCGCTCCGCTCATCTGCGTACGGCAAAGGCGCAGGTACGTGATGGTGATAAACGCGTAGGCCTACTCTTGGGGCATAGCCGGCATGGCCACCGTGGCACCCGGGTCCTCGCCGGCGCCGTCCACGAGCGGCAGGCCGCCCTCATGCGCAGGTCCTGCCGGAACCGTCGCAGCACCGCCAAAGACGGCAGCGGAGGCCTCGTGGTTCTCGGCAACCGCGCCCTCGGTATCAATCGCCACCTGGGGCTCGTCGTCAAAGTTGGGGACGCCCTGGGGCTCGGCGGGAACGGGCTCGGCGGTCGCATCGGCAACGGGCTCGGCGTCGACCGGCACATCGCCCTCGTCAGCGCCCTCGTCCTCGGCAGCATCTTCGCCGTTCGCAGCGGCGACGGCCTCGTGAGGATCCTTGCCCTCGGCCTCGGCACGCATGCCCAGCACCAGGTTGCGCAGACCCGCAACCGTGCCCTCCACATCGGGGGCCGGCTGGTCGGCGTGCAGGTAGGCCCAGTCCATCATAAAGGTCGCCGAAGACAGCGCACCGATGGCCAACGCATCATCGGGGCACGAAAGCTCAATCTCAAAGACGCGCTCGTCGTGCTCGCTCACGCGGGTGCGGCCGCACGAAATGCTGCCCGCAAGACCGGTCTCGTTCATGAGCTCGACCGTCACGTGCTCCAGCAGGTGGCAGAGCTCGGTCTGGCCCATGCAATCCTGGAACTCGCGACCCGAGTCGCCCAGACACAGGTGCTTGGCAATCGCCGGCACCAGGTAGTACACGCGCGCCGTGGCCTCGATATCCTCCGAGGTCATAAGCGGCATGCCGGGGTTCACCAGCACGTGCGCGCAGATCTTGTCCTCGCTGACGGTGACCTTAAGGATGTTGAACAGGCCTGCCATAACTCTCCCCTACTCTTCCTTGTCCTACTCGTCGCCATCGTGCGGATCCACAGAGCCCGCACCCGACGCCGCCGGCTTCTCTGCCGAAGACTCGGAATCTTTCTTATCGGTTTCGGCCGGAGCAATCACGCGAATGAGCGAGATGCGCTGGCCACGCATCGACTGCACCTTGAACTTGTACCCCGCAACCTCAAATACCTCTCCGATGTCGGGCACCGAGTCGCAAAGCTCCAAAATCCAGCCGGCGATGGTTTCATAATCATCGCTTTCCTCGAGCGGCCAACCAAGCTCAATCGCGTCATCGCACGAAAAACGCCCATCGACGAGCCACTCGCGGCGCGAAAGGCGCGTGAGGTACTTGTTGTCGGGGTCGAATTCATCCTCGATCTCGCCGACAATCTCCTCGACGATGTCCTCGATGGTGATGATGCCGGCCGTGCCACCGTACTCGTCCACGACCACTACGATCTGGTCGTGCGAAGTCTGCATCTCGGACAGCAGCGGCAGGATGTCCTTGGTGTCGGGCACAAAGGTGGCGTCGCGTAGGTAATCGGCGATGGGCTGGTCGCCCTTGCCGTCGAGCGCGGGCTGAATCAGGTCCTTGATGTGCGCGATGCCCGCGACGTTGTCGGGATCCTCGTGGTACACCGGGATGCGGCTGAAGCCGGTCTGGCGCATGGTGGACAGTACGTCGGCGACCGTCTCGTCGTCCTCGCACATGGTAGTGTCCACACGCGGCACCATGACCTCGCGGGCAACGGTGTCGCCCAGGTCAAAGATCTCGTGGATCATGCGCTTTTCCTCGTCGAGCAGGTCGTCCTGCTCCGAGACCATGTACTTGATCTCTTCCTCCGAGACGTTCTGGCGATCGTCGGCGCTCTTGATGCGCAGGATGCGAGCCAGGCCATCGGAGCAGGCACCGGTCAGCCACACGAGCGGGCGGGCGATCTTTTGGAAAAACGACAGAGGGCCCACGACCTGCTTGGATACGCCCTCGGCGTTGGCCAGGCCAATGCGCTTGGGAACCAGCTCGCCGATCACGATGGACACGAAGGCGACCGCGACGGTGATGATGACCGGCGCCAGGCCGTGCGCGATGGCGGAGAGCGGCGCGATGCCAAAGCTCGTGAGCCATGTGGCAAGCGGGTCGGACAGGCTCGTCGAGGCGACGGCGGACGAGGCGAAGCCCACGAGCGTGATGGCAACCTGGATGGTGGCCAGCAGCTCGTCGGAATCGGCGGCCAGCTTAACGGCGCGCTCGGCGCGCTTGTCGCCTTCCTCGGCCTCGTGCTCCAGCACGGCGCGCTTGGCCGTGGTGAGTGCCATCTCGGACATAGAGAAGTAGCCGTTGATGAGGGTCAAAACGAGGGTAGTGATAAGGGAGATGGTTATGTCCATCGGGAGTTTCTCGAACCTCCAAGATTCGGGACGTTAGGTAGTAAGCGTAGGTGACGGATAGGGCAGTTGCGCCCGGCGGCCGCTTGGATGGGCCCGCGGGCACAGACGCGATCGCTAGATTACGAAGAGGATCACCGCCATGAACTGAAAGATACTGCCGGCGAGCACCCACAGGTGAAACACACTGTGCAGATAACGCACGTTTTTGGCGATGTAGAACGGCACGCCCACGGTGTAGCACACGCCGCCGACAGCGAGCAGGGCAAGTGCCACGGGGTTGAGCAGTGACACGAGCTCGGGCAGCTTAAAGACGACGAGCCAGCCCATCAGCAGATAGACCAGGCCGCTTACCCAATGCGGCTGGCGCTCGCGCAAAAAGCACTCGAGGGCGATGCCGATAATGGCGATGGCCCATACGGCAAAAAACAGCACGGGGCCACCGTCGTTTGCGAGCGTGATGAGGCAAAACGGCGTATAGCTGCCAGCTATGAGCAGGTAGATGCAGCTGTGGTCGATAATGCGAAACACACGCTTGGCACCCGCGGGCTGAATCGCATGGTAGAGCGTGGAGGCAAGGTATTCGAGAATAATGCTGGCACCGTAGACAATTGCCGCGGCCATATGCGCCGGACCGCCACCGCGAAGAGCGGCAAATACGATCAGGAGCACCAGGCCCGCGATACCCAGCAGGCAGCCGACACCATGGGTGACGGAGTTCATGATCTCCTCGCCCACCGTGTAGTGCGGAACGGCCGCGGTCTTGGGTCGCGGCTTAGAACTGTCGCTCGAATCGGACATGCCGGTTACATCCTCCAACGTAAAGAGTTCTCAACACTATATCAAAGCGTCTAGGTACGTGCGAAATTTGCACCATATGTGACCCTTTGTTTACCCATTCTTTGTCTGTTGACGCATCAACGGCGAACGTCCATAATGCGCTTGCATTAAATGTTGATGTATTAACATCTTATAGGAAAGCTTCTTATGTCTCAAAACGCACGTTCCCATCGAAAGCTCAAGATAGCCGGCGTCGTTGCGCTGGTGGTTGTCGTTGCGCTGCTCGGATTTGCCGGCAACTTTCTGTTTGACTTCGCGCTGAATCCCCGCGCGCCATACACCATGAAGATGATGCAGGATAGCAAGAACGACAAAGAAGGTGAGCAGCCGGATGCCGAGGATACCGAGGCGCGGGCATGGTTTAAAGAGAACCGCAAGAGCAGGAGCCTCACCGCGGACGACGGGACCGAGCTTGCCGCCTGGTATTTTGCTGCGTCGGAGAGCACGCACGACTACGCCGTCTGCCTGCATGGATATACCAACGAGCCCATCGGTATGGCCCGATACGCCAAACGCTTCCACGACCGTGGCATGAACGTACTCGCACCCGCCGCCCGCGCCCACGAGCGCTCCGGCGGCGACTATATCGGCATGGGCTGGCCCGAGCGCCTCGACATCGTCGCATGGATCGAGCGAATCGTTCAGGCTGACCCCGAGGCGCGCATCCTGGTCTTTGGCGAGTCGATGGGTGCGGCAACTGCCATGAACGTCGCGGGGGAGTCTCTGCCCGCAAACGTGAAATGCATTATCGAGGACTGCGGTTATACGAGTGTTTGGGACGAGTTTTCTCTGCAGCTCAAGGACGTGTTCGGCCTGCCCAGCTTTCCCTTGCTCGATGTAGCAAACTTGGTGTGCAACGTGCGCGCGGGCTACGACTTTCATAAGGCGAGCAGCGTGGAACAGCTCAAGCGCGCGACGGTTCCCATGCTGTTTATCCACGGTGACCAAGACACCTTTGTGCCGTACAGCATGCTCGACCAAAACTACGACGCGTGCGCCAGCAAGGTCAAGCAAAAGCTCACCGTCCATGGCGCCACCCACGCCAAGAGCGCGCAGGTCGACCCCGAACTCTACTGGAACACGGTCGACGACTTCCTCGACGAGTATTTTTAGGCAAAAAGCAACGTCTGGGGTTTTGTTGCCAAAAATCGGTTTGTGGTCGGCGGTATTCGATTTTTCACCACACTTCTGAAAAGCCGCCCGCGAGCGTTGTGCTCGTGGGCGGCTTTTGCTCAACTTACGCTACAAAGGCGCTTATTTTGTCCAATAGCTAGGTGCTACTTGACCTCGATGAGCTCGTACTTGCTCGTGCCCAGGCCGATCTTCTCGGCGTGCGCGATGCACACGCGCCAGTCGGTGTCGGGATGCGTGATGCAGAAGGGATCCTTGGCCTGCTCGCCCTCCAGATGCTCGTGGTTGTGCTCCATCTTGGCCGCGCTATCGGTGAGCTCGGTGTTGGGCAGCGGCTCGGACGCCATGACGGCGTCGGCGCAGGCCTGGTCGATGGCGACCGGGTCGAAGCTCGCGAACATGCCGATGTCGCTGACGATAGGCGTATCGTTTTCGGGATGGCAGTCGCAGTTGGGGCTGATATCCATAGCCAGCGAAATGTGGAAGCTGGGACGATCCTGGACAACGGCCTTGGTGTACTCGGCGATCTTGCAGTTGAGCACGTCGGCCGCGGCCTCATAACCGGGCTTGATGCAGTCCTGGTTGCATGCCGCAATGCAGCGTCCGCAGCCCACGCAGCGATCGTGGTCGATGGCAGCCACGTGCACCGTGCGAGTGGCGCCGCTGGCAAGCTCGCGCTCGCGGGTGCCGTCGAACGAGATAGCGTTGTGCGCGCAGATCTTTTCGCAGGCATGGCAGCCAACGCAGTGCTCGGTCGCGACGTTCGGCTTGCCGGCGGCATGCTGCTCCATCTTGCCGGCACGGCTGCCGCCTCCCATGCCCAGGTTCTTCATGGCGCCGCCAAAACCGGCCTGCTCATGGCCCTTAAAGTGGGTGAGGCTGATCACGATATCGGCGTCCATGAGCGCCTGACCAATCTTGGCCTCGTGTACGTACTCGCCGTCCTCGACCGGGACGAGTGCCTCGTCGGTACCCTTGAGGCCGTCGGCGATGATGATCTGGCAACCCGTGGCATACGGGGTAAAGCCGTTCTGGTAGGCGGTATCAATGTGCTCGAGCGCGTTTTTGCGGCTACCCACATAGAGCGTGTTGCAGTCGGTGAGGAAGGGCTTGCCACCCAGCTCCTTCACGACATCCGCGACGGCGCGGGCGTAGTTGGGACGCAAAAAGCTCAGGTTGCCCAGCTCGCCAAAGTGAATCTTGATAGCGACGAACTTGTTCTCAAAGTCGATCTGCTCAATTCCGGCGTGACGGATGAGGCGCTTGAGCTTGTCGAGCTGGCTCTCGCGAGCATGCGTGCGCAGGTTGGTGAAGTACACCTTAGCGGGTGCTGCGGGTGCAGTTGCGGTCATAGATCTATCCCCTCGGTCTATATGGCGTTACAGACATAGAGGATGGTACCAATTAAAGCAGAGTTAAAGTCAAGTACGGAACCTAGTCATTGGGGACGTTCTTAAATGACCAGTCGCAAGGGACACTCTTTCGCCGCCCGGCAGTTAGGGACAGTCCTTGCCAGCCGGCCGGCGAGCCGACGAATGGCAAGGACTGTCCCCGATGGCTACTCCTGCACTTTGAGGGCTTCGGCCAAGCTGACGCGCTTGATGGAGCGCGTGTGCAGCAGTGCCACGACCAGGTAGGTCGCAAAGCCGATTCCTGCGCACGCCGCCATGGACCAAGCGGGCACGTAGATCTCGATATTGCCGTTATAGGCGAGCAGCATCGAGCGGAAGATGGCCGTGAGCGAGCCAATAATGACCGGCAGGCTCAGCACGAGTGACGCCGCAACGCACAACGTGATCGAGCGGATGTACAGATGCGAAATCTCGCTATCGCGATAGCCAAAGACTTTCATGTAGCTGATCGAACGGGCGCTGTGGTCGATCACAGCCTTGGTCAGCAGGTACATAAACAGCAAGAAGATGAACACCGCAAGCCCAACCATCATTCCGATCATTTTGCTCATCATGCCGATGAATTGGTCGCCCACGGCGCGCATGTCGTCGGGCGTGGTGTCGCCGGCAAAGTAACGAGCATCGAGGTCGAGCTTCTCGTTGCTCACATAGCCGTTAAAGTAGGCGGCGTCGTTGTCGAACAGCTCATTAAAGTCGTCGATACTCATATAGATATTCATGTCCGACTTGGAGCCCCAGGCACAGTCCTTGCCCGCGTACTCAAGGGAATAATACTCACCCTCGTACTTGTCGCTGAGCGTGACCTTCTGGCCCTCGCTCCAGCCAAACTTGTCGAGCAAGCCACCGCCAAAGACAACGCGTCCGTTGCCGACGTCCAGCCCTTTCCAGTAGCGCGAATCGGGCGAGATGCCGTAGATGGAAATCGTCTCCTCGCCATTTCCGCCACCGCGGTCGTATTGCAGCTGGTAGACGGCGTATTTCTCAGCCTGTGCGATTGCGCCCGCGCCGTTATCGGTCGTATTGACCGGGTGGATATCGTCGTTGTCGGTGTCAATCTTAGAGGCCTTGCCGATCAGGTCGATAGCCTCATCGCGGTCGCAGCCGAGAGCATCGGCAAGGTCATCGAGGCGCGCATAAAGCGCATCCTTCTTGTCCTGGACCTTGGCGAGCGCGTCCTGCGCTGCGGCCAGGCTCTCGGCAGACGGAGATGCGGTCGCGGCATCGGCTGCCGCCTGCGCCGCATCGGCCGCGTCGTCAAGCTCGTCATCGGCATCTTGGGCGGCAGAAAGCAGTGCGCCGTCAACCGACTGCAAGCGCTCGACTGCCGACCACTGTTCGCGCTCCTCGGCGGTGCCCTCGAGCTCCAGCGGAGCCTTGAGCGTGTACTGGTGCTCGGCGACCAGGCTTGTCTCGAGGTTGTCGGCGTAGTGCGTCATCGTGGGCAGAATCGCCAGGCCAAAGAGCAGCAGCAGCGAGGCAAACGCAATGCCCACGAAGAGCGTGGCGAAGTTGCCCAGGTTGCGCAGGAAGATACGCAGGCGGAAGCGCGAGACAAAGCCCATTCGCTCCGGCAGCCGCAGGCCGCGCTTGGTGCCAGACTTGCCGCTCGCCTCGTGGCGAAGAAACTGCAACGGCGTCTTGCCCATTTTGCGAAGCAGGCCCACCAGCGTGATGAGAATGAGCGCGGCGGCGGGAACCACGGCGCACTTCACAAAGATCTCCCAGCTCCAGTACACCTGGAAGGGCGGCAGGCTGTACGAGTCGTAATAGAGGCTGCGCATGGGCTCGGTAAAGAACACGACGCCGAGCGCAGTGCCCAAAAGCGCCGCGACCACGCCCGCGATGGCGGGAAGCGCAAGGTAGTGCAGCACGATCTCGCGTCGACGATAGCCGCTGGCAAGCAGCGTGCCGATGATGGCGCTCTCCTCCTCGATGGTGGCGTCGGTAAGGACCACAAAGACGAACGCCATGATCACGATGATGATGTCGAGCAGCGTCATCCACATCATGGAGTCGCCGTCTACGTCGTCGCGCGCGTAGCCAATGCCCTGGTTGGAATCGGCATCGATCAGGTCGTCGACGCACGCATCGGCATCGGTCAGCGCCTCGACCATATCCTGCTCGGCATCGATGCGGTCTGCAGTGGAGAGATCGCGATCGGCAAAGGTGAAGGAGTAGGTGTAGTCAGGCGCGCCGCCGGCATCCTCGAGCGCGGCAAAGCCGGCGTCGGTGACCTCGGCAACACCATAGGTGATGGTGTTCACCGTAAAGTCCGAATTGTTGAGGAACAGCGCCTGGCTATCGGGCTGGGTCATGATGCCGCAGATGGTGTAGGTGCGGCCCTCAAGCTCGACCTTATCGCCCACGGCGAGGTCGTTGTTGGTGGCGAAGACACGGTCGATTGCCACCTCATCGTCCGCCTTGGGTTCCCTGCCCTCACAGTAGGACGCGATATCGACCTTGGTGCGGTGCGCATAGGTGCGCAGCGTGCGCTTGGTGCCGTCGTCGCCGGCGGTCTTTTTGATGATGGCGTCGATGGAGAAATTCTTGTAGAGCGTGACGCCGCCGACATCGCCGGCCGCGTCCTCGGCAGCCTTGAGCTGGTCTTTGGTGGCCTCGAAGGAGGTGGTCACGCGGCCGTCCTCGATCGTGTACGCATCGCGCATGTCGTCGATAAGGCAACCGATGGAGTGGGCCGCGAGCAAAAAGCCCGAGGTGAGGGCGATGCTTCCGCACATAAGAAGAAAGATGCCCAGGTACTTGCCGATATTGCGGCGCAGCTCGCGCGGGAGACGTTTTGCGAGAGGTGTCATGGCGCCGACTACCAATCGAGCTCGGCGGCCGCGACGGGCGACTCGTTGAGCTCATCCTCGACGATGCGTCCGTCGCGCAGGCGCAGCACGCGGTTGGCCATGCGGGCGATGGCGGCGTTGTGCGTGACGATGATGATGGTGCAGCCGTACTCGTGATTGACATCCTCCATGAGCTGCAGGATTTCCTTGGACGTCTTGTAGTCGAGCGCGCCCGTGGGCTCGTCGCACAGCAACAGACCCGGGTTCTTGACGAGCGCACGGCCGATGGCGCAGCGCTGCTGTTGGCCGCCCGAAACCTGACGCGGGAACTTGTTGCGGTGCTCGTAGAGGCCCAGCGAACGCAGCAGGTCGTCGACATTGAGCGGGTTTTTGGACAGGTGCGCCGTGACCTCGATGTTTTCCTTGATGGTGAGGTCGGGCACCAGGTTGTAGAACTGAAAGACAAAGCCCAGCTCGCGGCGGCGGTACTCACCCAGGTCGGCGGGCTTGAGCACCGTGAGGTCGCAGCCGTCCACCATGATGGAGCCGGCGTCGGCATCCTCCAGGCCACCGATCAGGTTAAGAAACGTGGACTTGCCCGAGCCCGAGGGCCCCAGCATGACGCAGATCTCGCCGCGATTGATGGACGTGTCGATGCCGTCGAGCACCGTCAGGCGCGCATCACCGTCGCCGTAGTGCTTTTTGAGATCCTTAACCTGGACATAGGCTTCCTGCGTTGCCATGGTATCCCCCGTTGTTAGCCTCGTACTACTTTATGAGCGTAATAGTAAACCATGGCGAACTATTTTGGAGCGAGGCCTGGATTTTATTTCAGACTAGTCATTGGGGACGTTCTTAAATGACTAGCTGTTAGGGACACTCTTTCGCCACCCGGCAGTTGGGGACGTTCCTTTCCTACCGGCAGTTGGGGACAGTCTTTGCCAACCCAGCCGGCAAAACAGCCGATCGGCAAAGACTGTCCCCAATGACTAGTCGTTTAAGTCTGTCCCCAATGACCACTCTTGGTCGTTTAAGTCTGTCCCCAATGAGTACCCGATGACTAGGTGACTAGGCGCGGGATTTGGTGCGTGAGAGGGCCAGGCCTGCGGCGGCGATGGCCACGGCAAAGAGCACGGTGACGCCCAGGTCGCAGGCGATGTCGCCCAACATGGCAGACGTCAGGTCCGACGCGAGCGCCTTGCCGATCGCGTCGTTCACCCAATATGTCGGCACAAAGTGCGCCACGGTCTGCACGGCCGGGCCCATCAGCGACAGCGGCATCCAAGCGCCGCCCAAAAACGTCATGAGCATGCCGAGCAGGTTGCCCACGCCATTGAGCAGCTCCTCGCGCGCACCCAGGCCCGAAAGGGCAAAGCCAACGGCCAGCGGCGTGCACGCCAGGGCAAACGTCGCCGCCAGTGCCAGGCACACACGGCCCACGCCGACCTCGGCGACCGCGCCGGCAAAGCCCACGACGCCCATCATGCTCGACACAAACCAGATGCAGACGGTGAGCACGGCGGCGGCGGCAAACACGGCAAGCGAACGTTGGCGCTCGGAGATTGGGCCGGCATCCATACGACGCACGCGCTCGGGCTCGTTCATGCCCGAAAACACCAACCCCACCGATACGATGACCGACGAGATAATCGCGTACGCGCCAAAGTTGAAGTACGACTCGAGCGTGGCGGCAGCAGCCGAGTCGACCTTGACCCGCTCGATCTGGACCTCCGCGCGCTTTGCAGCGGCATGTTCGGCGGCCTTGGCAACGTCGCCGTTGGAGGCAGTGGGCTCAAGTGCGGCTGCAGCGCCCGCGAGCGAGATCCAGCGCGAAGCCTCGGCAGACGAAAGCGCCGCCGCCATGGTGCCGGCACCGTAGGTCACATCGAGCTTGGGCAGGGACTCCCCCGCGCGGGCAGCCGCGACCAGGTCGTCCTCGAACCCCTCCGGGATAAAGAATACGCAGTCGGCGCTGCCCTTGGCGCTGTTGCTCTTGGAGAGCGCGTCCGCAAGGTCGTACGTGTCATCGCCGACGCCCGTGACCAGGTCAAACCGCGAACCTAGGTGCTTGGTGAGCGCAAGTGAAAGATCACTGCCATCGCGGTCGACCACGATCACGTTGGCGTCGTAGGGCTTGTACTCGGTGAGCTGCGACGAGTTCCAGCTCACAGATGCCGCGATGAATACGCCCATCAGCGAAATGAACACCGTATAGATGAGCAGGTAGAACGGGTGCGCCAGCGCCATGCGAAGCGCGGTCTTAAAGGTGCTCATAGCGGCTCCTTCCAAAAATCAGCGTGGCGGCGGCAACAAACACCAGCGTCATGAGGACCAGCGCGCCCGCGCGAACGGCAAAAGGCCCCAAGTCTTCAAAGAAATTCAGGCGGTTGAACATGTCGCAGATAAGCTTGACGGGGTTGAGCCAGCACTCGGCCGGGCAGGCGCGGGCGACGTCGTCGGCAAGCGCCATCGCTGGCTCGCCGTAGAGGCCGGCGAACAGGGCGCACGTAGTGGCAAAGCCCGTGAGGATGCCAGACTTGGACGCCTTGCCGCCCTTAACGGGAAGCGTGCCCACAAAGAGTCCCAAGCCCGTGGCGGCAAGCGCGGAAGCGGCGCCGCCCACCAAACACAGCCCCTCGCGCCCGCCAAAGTCGACGCCCACGACCAGACGCACGTAGCCGATCGCGATCGCCATCGAGGCAAAGGAGACCAGCCACGAGCCCACAAAGATACCGGCCAGCGACGCCGTTTTGGAAAGACCGCCCACGCAGCGACGCGCGCCAAGACCCGACAGATTGGGCTGCAGGTCGATGACGCTCAAGGCGGCAAACTCGGCAGACATCATCGCGACCAGGCCAAAGAGCGCGTAATAGTAGATGACCGTGCCGTCGGGTGTGGTGCGTGTCAGGCTTACGCGGCGGGTGCCGCCCTCGAGCGACAGGGCGCGCGCAACCGCCTCGGGGTCGGCGAGCGCCGCCGGGTTGTCCTGGGCAATCTGGGACATGAGCTCGGCATTTTGTGTATACGAGCTTGCCACCGTCTCCAGGATGCTGCGATCGGTGAGCACCGATGATGCGCGCGAGCTGTCGTAGCTCGATAGCAGTGTGAGCTTGGGCGTGCCCGCAGCGTCGACCGTATAGATACCCGCGACCTCACCGGCCTTGAGCGCACGGTTCGCATCGGCTGCGTCGTCGAGCTCGTGGATCTCGAGCAGCTGGTCGTCGCCTTCCTTGGCAAGCGACGTCGCCACATCCTTAAAGGTCGAAGCGTCCCAGACCTTGTCCGCCACGACGGCAACCGGCACCGGGTCGACCGTGCCGTCGGAGCTCAGGTTCGCAAACATAAACATGAACATCGTGGAAAGCGCGATGGGAAAGAGGGCGCCCCAGACCCACGTGCTCGGCCGGCGCAGCAGCGTTTTGACCGTGATGATAATGGTGTTGAACATGGCTGCCCCCTAGTCGCGCAGCTCGCGGCCGGTGATCTCGAGGAACACGTCGTTGAGGGTCGGCGGCTCGCTCCACACGCGGCCGAGCGCCACATCGGCGGCGCGCAGCGTGTCGAGGATGTCGACCAAATTGTGCGGGCTCGCTTCGCAGGTGCAGACGAGCTCGCCGCCGGACAACTCAACCGAAAGCACGTGCTCGAGGGCGCGCAGCCGCTCGACCGTGGCGGTCTCTACGGCGCTGACCTCGACTGTCACGCGCTCGCCCATTTGAATCATGCGTTTGAGCTCGTCATTGGTGCCCTGCGCCAGCACACGTCCGCCGTCCATGATCATGATGCGGCTGCAAATCTGCTCGACTTCCTCCATGTAATGGCTGGTATACACCACCGTGGCGCCCTCGTCGCGCAGGCGGCAGATGCCCTCCAGGATGGCGTTGCGGCTCTGCGGGTCGACCGCCACCGTGGGCTCGTCAAAGAAGATGAGCTCGGGCTTGTGCGCGATACCGCAGGCGATGTTGAGGCGACGCGCCAGGCCGCCCGAGAGCTTGCCGGGGCGAAACTTGGTAAAGTCGCCCAGCCCGACAAAGTCGATCGCCTCGTCCACCAGCGCGCGGCGGCGCTTGCGGTCGTTGACGTAAAGGCTGCAGAAATAGTCGATGTTCTCGCGCACCGTAAGCTCGTCAAACACCGCCACCTGCTGCGGCACCACACCGATGCGGCGCTTGAGGTCGTAGCGGGCGGGCGTCATGGGCTCGCCGAACAGCTCGATGGTGCCTTTGTCGTAGGCGAGCAGCTGCAGAATGCAGTTGATGGACGTGGTCTTGCCCGAGCCGTTGGGGCCCAGCAGGCCAAAGATCTCGCCGGGGGCGATGCTCAGGCTAAAGTGGTCGAGCGCGATAAGGTCGTCGTAGCGCTTGACGAGGTTTTCGACGTGGACGATGTCTGTCATGAGGCGGCCCTTCTGTTGATTGCGGCCCGGTACGATTGCATCATCGCAGGAGCGAGCGGCGCGCACCAGTGAGCTTTGTCACGAGTGCGGAGCTTGGCCGTGCGGCCTGCCGACGTCCCCGCTTTGCCGCGTGGGAGGAATGTCACGGTTGCGCAGGCGGTCCCTCCACCACGCGCGGCTTCGCGTACAATACCCGTATGAACAGGCTTTTCGACAAATCGATCGTGCTGGCGTGCTGTATTGCGGCCGCCATGGGTCTTGCTGTGGACGCTCGCCTGGTCGCGGCGTTTTGCCTTGGCGTTATTGCCACCTCGCTGGCCGAGGTCGTACAGGGAAACCGCGCCCGCCGTGTGAGCGAGGCCGCGAGCTACGCCTGCATCATCGCGGCTGTCTTCGTGCCGCCGTTTGTGCCGTTTGCGCCTCTCGCTCTCTATGACATCGCGCGACGCGTTCGCCGTGAACGAATCTGGCCCGCGCTGGCGATTGGCGCCGTGTTTGTCTGCGCGCTTGTCGCGGACCTTCGTGGTGGCGTGCTCACCACCCGAACGCTGCTGTTAACCGCCATCCTTTCGGTTGCCGCCACCTTGCTATCGCTACGCACCGCCCAGTTGGAGCGCGAGCAGCGGCGCATGCGCCGCACCCGCGACGAGCTGCAGGAACGAGCCCTCGCGCTCGAGGCGCGCAACCGCGATCTTGCCGATCGCCAGGACTACGAAGTCGAGCTCGCGACGCTCGCCGAACGCGCCCGCATCGCGCGCGAGATCCACGATAACGTCGGGCACCAGCTCACGCGCGCCTCACTGCAGGCCGAAGCCCTACGCGTGGTCCACGCCGACGAGCCTGGCGTCGCCGCCGATTTCGCCGACGTTAAACGCACGGTTGACGAGGCGCTCCAGCTTGTGCGCACCAGCGTCCACGCGCTCAACGACAACGCCGTCGACCTTTCCGTGCAGCTCGAACGCATTGTCGAAGGCACACGCTCGGACGGCGGCCCGCAGATTGAGCTTGAAGTTATGGCCGAACATGCGCCCGCAAACGTCGCCAACTGCTTTGCAGCGGTCCTGCGCGAAGCGCTCTCCAATACCATGCGCCACGCTTGCGCCCAGACCGTCACCGTACGGTGCATGGAGCATCCGTCGTTTTACCAGCTCATTGTTACCGACGATGGCGTGGGTGAGGTCCAAGCAAGCGGCCGCGGCACCGCGGAGGGCATGGGGCTCGCCTCCATGCGCGAGCGCATCGAGGCGCTTGGCGGCACCTTCACCGCCGGCCCGCGTGCCGGCGCCGGCGGCTGGCGTGTGTTTGCCACCGTTCCCAAACAGCAAGGAGATGAGGGCCGATGAGGCTCATCGTTGTCGACGACGACCGCTTGGTGGTCGATTCGCTCAAGATTATCTTGGGCGCCCAGCCGCAGATCGAAGTGGTGGGCACCGGTGCCAACGGCAACGATGCGGTGGCGCTCTACGCCGAGCACGCACCCGATATTGCGCTGCTCGACATCCAGATGCCGGGACGCGACGGCCTTTCGGCCGCGCGCGAGATCCTTGAGCACGACCCTGCGGCGCGCGTGGTGTTTCTGACGACGTTCTCGGATGACGAGTACATTGTGTCGGCGCTCAAGCTGGGCGCCCGCGGCTACCTGATCAAGACCGATGTCGCTGCCATTCCGCCGGCGTTGGCGCAGGTCATGGACGGCAAACGCGTGCTCGAGGGCAAGGCGATCGAAGATATCAACTTTGATGGGGCGGACGTCGAGGCCGGCGCGACCCGCCGGCCCGCCGCCTTTGCCGGTCTGACCGACCGCGAGTTCGAAGTCGCCGAGCTCATCGCCCGCGGCCTCGATAACAAGGAGATTGCCGCCACCGCCTATATGGGCGAAGGCACCGTACGCAACCACATCAGCTCGATCCTTGCCAAAATGGGCCTACGCAACCGCACGCAGATCGCCATCGCCTACCTGCGAGGGTAATTACCCAACGGCCAACCGCTCCGACAGAGCAAAATAGCTGTTATCGATTTAATGCCATTTCAAAACTATGCCGGTTTACGGGGCTAAGCTCAGGGCCCCCATCCATACCCGCGTTTTCCGTAAAATGACGGCTTGTCTACCTGCGGTTTTATTTTCACGGATATCGGCATGGTTGGGAGCGCGTGACTTAGCCCCGTAAACCGGCATAGTTTTGTCCGAGCGGCTCTGCACGAGCGCCTCCGCAAGCCTCGCGGGACCAAAATGATCCGTTTTCCTCCGTCCCCAAGGAATCACCCGGAACCGCTCGCCACGAAACCTGCCCATCTACTACGTTTGACTCGATACCCTTGACCATACCCCCGTTTTCCAGAAAATCGCAGGCGTTCTACCTGCGGTTTTCTTTTCGCATTTTTTGCCGTGGTTGAGGGCCACCGCCCAAACGTCGTAGTAGATAGGCCCATTTCATGGCGAACGGGCCACACGGATGTCCTCGCGAGGCCAAAATGATCCGTTTCCCTCTGTCCACGGGAGATCAAGTGATGTTACGAATATGGTGTCATTTCAAAACTATGCCGGTTTACTACGATAAAAACGAGATTCCCGACCACGCGTGATTTTTTCGCAAAACTACAAGCCGTCTACCTGCGGTTTTGATTTTGCCAAATGCGGTGTGGTTGGAGGTGGGCGATTTATCGTAGTAATCCGGCATAGTTTTGTTCGCGACGGCACAACCGCGCGTTTAAGCGCGGGGCCGGTGGGGCATTTTTGCCCCACCGGCCCCTATCCCAGCTCTATTCCGGCGTTACTCCGGCTTGGTTTCTACCGTGGGAGTCTTATCCGCCGCAACTGGAGTACGGGCGGTGTCCATAGTCAGGCAGTGCTTGGGGCAGCTCTCGATGCACTCGCCACACACCACGCAGGCGTACGGGTCGATCGACCAGGTACCGCCCTTGCGATCGACCGCGAGCGCGCCCGCCGGGCAGCGGCGCGCGCACATGCCGCAGCAGATGCACACGTCCATGTCGTTGACGATATGCCCGCGCAAGCGCTCGGGTGCCGTCAGCTTCTCCTGCGGATAGCGCACCGTGACCGGCTGCTTGACCATAGAACCTAAGGCCGTCTTGGCAAATGTCAGTAAACTCATGCCGCGCCTACCTTTCCGTGCAGCTAATGCAGGGGTCGATGGTCAGGATAATCATGGGCACGTTGGCAAGGAGCACGCCCTGCAGCGCATGTGTCAGACCCGCCAGGTTCTGCGACGTCGGCGTGCGCACGCG